>NZ_JBEYFC010000015.1:0-40352 GCF_040634175.1 Streptomyces sp. NPDC007162 | reverse complement strand
GCCGGCCCAGCGGGGCCAGAGAAGGTGGTGCAATGTCGAGCGGCGGTGCCGATGTCGTCGAAGCGTTGAGCATGCCGTCGGTCAGGCGATGGGAATCGCAGAGGCGGCATTGCTGAGGCAGCCCCCACCCGACACTCGCAAGAATTCCGTCAGACGCGCGTCACACGTCGGCGGGGCCGGGCAGTTCGCCGGAGCCGCGGGCCAGGTAGTGCGTGCTCAGCACGCGGTGGCGGGCGGGTCCGGGCTCGCCGTCGAGGCGGTCGAACAGCAGAGCCGCGGCCTGACGGCCGATGGCGACGGGGTCCTGTGCGATCACCGAGATGCCGGGGTCGAGCAGGTCGGCGAAGGGCAGGTCGTCGAAGCCGATCAGGGCCACATCGTGCTGGAGACGGAGTTCCTGGAGGGCTTTGCGCACGCCGACGGTCACCAGGTTCTGGGCGGAGACGAGCGCGGTGGGCGGCCGGGGAAGGGCGAGGAGTTCCCGGGTGGCCTCCTGGGCGGCCTCGACACCGTGCACGCCGCGCCGTACCGACGTGGAGTGCAGGACGCATCCCGTCTCCGCGAGCCCTTCCACGAATCCCGCGTAGCGCTCCTCGGCGGTCCAGATCGCGGGGAGGTCCCCGAGGAAGGCGATATGCCGGTGTCCCGCCCCGTACAGCCTCCTCACCGCCGCGCGCACGCCCGCGCGGTTGTCCACCGTCACGGTGTCCACCTGCCGCACGGTCGTGGGACGGTCCACACACACCACAGGTGTGCCTCCGTCGCGGGCCGCGTCGAGATCCGTGTCGGTGCGTCCGGTGGGAACGACGATGAGGCCGTCGACCCGGCGCGCGGTGAAGGTTCGCACGAGGCCGCGTTCCCTGACCGGGTCCTCGTCGGTGGAACCGGCCAGGACCAGCACACCGCGTTCGGCGGCGGTGTCCTCGACCGCGCGGTGCAGGGCGGCGGAGAAGGGGTTGGCGGCGTCCTCCAGGATCAGCCCGAGGGTGTGGGTGCGGCGGTCGGCCCTGCGCAGGCTGCTGGCCGTCAGATCGTGCCGGTACCCGAGCAACTCGGCGGCCCGCGTGACCTTTTGCGCGAGGTCCGGAGTGACCCCCGGCTTGCCGTTGACGACCCGCGACACGGTGGCGATGCCGACTCCGGCCATGGTCGCGACGTCACGCATCGTCGCCGACCGCCGACCTGCGTCGTTCCCCGAATCTGGCAACGTTTTCACCTCCGACCCGGCGGCACTCCGCGGCCGTCCCTCATATTCGCATGCGCGCCGATCGCTGCACAGCGTCTGGACAGAGCCTGAGGGCGGTCATACGGTGCGGCGAAACGTTTCCAAAGGCTGGTCGGAAGCACTCGATGCCGCGCTCCCTGACGGGCGGGTAAGGAGCACCATGTCCAGAACGACTCGCCCCCGCCGACGCCTGCACACCGCGCTGGCGGCCCTGTTCGGGCTCGGTCTGCTCGTCGCGTCCCCGGCCTCGGCCGCCGCGCTCTACCAGGAGCCGTACCGGCCCCAGTTCCACTTCACCCCGGCCCAGAACTGGATGAACGACCCCAACGGCCTGATCTGGTACGGGGGTCAGTACCACCTGTTCTTCCAGTACAACCCGTCCGGCGACACCTGGGGCAACATGTCCTGGGGGCACGCGGTCAGCACCGACCTGGTGCACTGGAAGGAACTCCCGGTCGCCATCCCGCAGGACGACGACGAGATGGTCTTCTCCGGCAGCGTGGTGCTGGACAAGGACAACACCTCCGGTCTCGGAAGCACGCAGAACCCGCCGCTGGTCGCCGTCTACACCAGCCTGGTGAAGTCCACCGGCGTCCAGCGGCAGTCCCTGGCCTACAGCACCGACGGCGGCACCACCTGGACCAGGTACTCCGGCAACCCGGTCCTCGACCTCGGCTCCACCGGCTTCCGCGACCCGAAGGTTTTCTGGTACGCGCCCACCCACAGCTGGCTGATGGCCGTCGCCCTCTCCGACCAGCACAAGATCTCCTTCTACGGGTCCGCCGACCTCAAGCACTGGAACCACCTGAGCGACTTCGGCCCGGCCGGCGCGACCGGCGGGGTGTGGGAGTGCCCCGACCTGTTCCCGCTGCCGGTGGACGGCGACGCGACGAAGACCGAGTGGGTGCTGGCGGTCAACCTCAACCCCGGTGCCGTCGCGGGCGGTTCGGGCGCTCAGTACTTCGTAGGCGACTTCGACGGCACGAAGTTCACCGCCGACGACAGCGGGACGTACACCGCCCCCGGCGGCACCGTCGTGCAGGACTTCGAGTCCGGCTCGTTCGGGGACTGGACGACCGACGGCAGCGCGTTCGGCGGCGCCCCGGCGACCGGGGCCGTGGACGGTCAGAGCGCGGTGACCGGCTTCGACGGCCAGGGCTTCGCCGACAGCTACCACGGCGGTGACGCCGCCACCGGCACGCTGACCTCCCCCGCGTTCACCGTCACCGGCGACTACCTCAACTTCAAGGTGGGCGGCGGCAACCACCCCTACCGGCCCGGGTCCGTCCTGGGCGCCGAGCCCACGCCGGCCGGCGAGACCCTCGCCGACTTCGAGGGCGGCACCTACTCAAGTCCCATCGGCGACTGGACCGCCACCGGCGACGCCTTCGGCTCCGGACCGGCCCAGGGCACCCTGCCCGACCAGCAACAGGTCTCCGGCTACCTCGGCCACGGGCTGGTCAACAGCTATCTGCACGGCGACGCCGCCACCGGCACCCTCACCTCCCCGGCCTTCACGATCGACAAGAGGTACCTGGACTTCCTCATCGGCGGCGGCTACCACGGCGTCAGCTCGGACGCCCCCACGGCCGTCGAGCTCGTCGTCGACGGCACGGTGGTCCGCTCCGCCACCGGCGCCGACGCCGAGGCCCTGGACTGGGCCTCGTGGGACCTGTCCGACCTGCAGGGCAAGCAGGCCCAGATCAAGGTCGTGGACGCCGACACCGGGGGCTGGGGCCACATCGACCTCGACCAGGTGGTCCTCTCCGACACCCAGGCGCAGCCGCACTCCCGCGAGACCGGCGTCAACCTGCTCGTCGACGGCAAGGTCGTGCAGAGCGCCACGGGGTCCGACTCCGAGAACCTCGACTGGGCCTCCTTCAACACCACCGCCTACCAGGGCAGGAAGGTCCAGATCCAGATCGTCGACGCCGCCACCGGCGGCTGGGGACACGTCCTCGCCGACGACTTCAGCGTCGCCGACCAGCCCGCCCTGTCCGTCCTCCAGCGCGCCCACTGGCTCGACCACGGCCGGGACTTCTACGCCGCCAGCACCTACAACGACGCTCCGGGCGACCGGCGCATCATGATCGCCTGGATGAACAACTGGGCCTACGGGCAGGCCATCCCCACCAGCCCGTGGCGCAGCGCCGACACCTTCCCGCGGCAGCTCGCCCTGCGGACCGTCGACGGCAAGGTGCAACTGGTCCAGCAGCCGGTCACGGAACTGCAGACACTCCGCGGGACCGCCACCGACGTCCCCGCCACGACCGTCACCGACGGCACCGCACCGCTCGGCGTGAGCGGCAGCGCCCTGGAAGTCCAGGCCGAGCTCACCGCGGGCACCGCCGAGCGCTTCGGCCTCGACGTCCGTACCGGCGGTGTCCAGCGCACCCGGATCGGCTACGACACCACCACCGGCGAGGTCTACCTGGACCGCACCGCCTCCGGCGCGACCGACTTCGACCCGGCCTTCGCCAGTACCGAGCGTGCTCCCCTGGCCCTGGACGGCAAGCCGCTGAGCCTGCACGTCCTCGTCGACGCGTCCTCGGTCGAGGTCTACGCGGAGAACGCCTCCGGCGAACAGGCCGTCCTCACCGACCAGATCTTCCCCGATCCCTCCAGTACCGGCGTCGACGTCTTCGCCGACGGCGGCACCGCGCGGCTCGGTCGACTGGAGGCGTGGCAACTGGCGTCCATCTGGAAGTGAGCGACCTGGAGGAGACGCGCGTGCGGTCCGGTCAGCCCGTGGTCGGCTGCGTCGGTCGCGGTGCCGGACCGTCCGTCTCCGTACGGCGGTTGCCGTCGGGGAACGTCAGGTCCGTCGCCGCCAGGGGCGCCTGGGCGGCCGAGATGGGGCGGGGCAGGGCGGTGGGCGGGTCGGCGCCCAGGCGTTCGCAGGTCAGCGCCGAGACGAGGATCGCGTCGTCCACGGCGATCCGCAGTGCGCCCGGGTCGGCGGCTGCCAGCGTCCGCGGGCCGTGCAGTCCGTGGCGGGTCAGTGCGCCGAGCAGCCCCGCGGTGAACGCGTCGCCCGCGCCGACGGTGTCCACCACCGCGACCTTCCGTCCGGGACGGCTCAGGCTCCCCGCGCCGGCGTGGAAGACGTGGGCGCCGTCGGGGCCGTCGGTGACGACGACGAGGAGTGCGCCGAGTTCCAGCCAGCGGGCGGCGGTCTTCTCGATCGGCGTGCCGGGGTAGAGCCACTCCACGTCCTCGCGGCTCGCCTTGACGAGGTGGGCGGTGCCGACGCTCCGTTCGACGGCCTGCCTGCCGCGCTCCGGGTCGCCGAGGAGGGCGGGCCGGATGTTGGGGTCGTAGCTGATCAGCGTCGTACCCGCGGCGCGCAGGCGGCGGGCCACGGAGTGGATGTGCCGGTCGGCCGGGGACGTCCAGGAGGCGACCGAGCCGAAGTGCAGTACGGCCGTGTCCCGGGGGGCGAGGGCGGTCTCCGTCTCGGTCCACTGCCAGTCGGCGGTGCCGTGCAGGTAGAAGTCGTAACTCGCCCGCCCCTCCGCGTCCATGGAGACCACGGCGAGGGTGGTGGGTTCGGCGGCCGCCGGGGCGCAGGTCAGGTCGACCCCCTCGGCGGCGGCGTGCGCGCGCAGCAGCCGGCCGAAGGTGTTGTCGGCCAGCCGTGCCATGAGCGCGGTGCGGTGGCCGAGCCGGGCGAGGCCGATGGCGACGTTGAAGGGGCTGCCGCCGGGCCGGGCGCGGTAGTCGCCGGGGGCGTCGAGCTGGACCAGGTCGATGAGGGCTTCGCCGATCACGGTCACGGCCGGGGGCTGTGCGGCGGCTCGTACGGGTTCAGTCATGGCGGGGTCCTTCGGCCGGGATCTCGCCGGAGCCCCGCTCGATCAGGCGGGTCGGCACGGTGACGGTGCGGGTGGGCGACTCGTCGCCGTCCAGACGGTGGAAGAGCATCTCGGCGGCGGTCCTGCCCACCTCCTCGACGTTCTGGGCGATGACGGAGACGCCCGGGTCGAGGATGTCGGCCAACGGGAAGTCGTCGAAGCCCACGTGGGCGACGGTGTGCTGCAGCCCGAGGGCGCGCAGGGCCCGCAGGGCGCCTATGGTGACCAGGTTCTGACTGGTGAACAGTGCCGTGGGCGGATCCGGCAGCTCCAGCAGCCCCTTGGTGGCGGCGACGGCGGCCTCCTCACTGGCCGGCACGTGCCGCACGATCTCCTCGTCGTACGTGAGGTGCGCGACCTCCAGCGCGTGCCGGTAGCCGTCGAAGCGCTGGGCGGCGGTCGGGATGGAGGCGCGGTCGCCGAGGTAGGCGATACGGCGGTGACCGGACCTGAGCAGGTGGTTGACGGCGGTGACGGCGCCCTGCCGGTTGTCGGAGACGACGGCGTCCGAGTCCAGGAGACCGGCCTCGCGGTCGACGAAGACCATGCGGGTGCCGGAGCGCTGTTCGCTGATCAGGTAGCTCTGGTCGCGTCCCGCCGGGACGATGACCAGCCCGTCCACCCGGCGGTCCACGAGCGCCTGGGCCAGCTCCCGTTCGCGTGCCGGGTCCTCGTCCACGCTGCCGACCAGCACCAGGACCCCGCGTTCCCGGGCCACGTTCTCCACGGTGCGGGTCAGGGCGGCCGAGAAGGGGTTCGCGGCGTCCTCGACGAGCATGCCGATGGTGGCGGTACGGCCGTCGCCGCGGCGCAGACTGCTCGCGGTGAGGTTGGGACGGTAGCCCAGTTTGTCGGCGGCCTCGCGGACCCTGGCGACGATCGCGGGATCGACGGTGGGGACGCCGTTGAACACACGCGAGACCGTCTTGATGGCGACTCCGGCCAGCGCCGCGACCTCACGCATGGTGGGGCGGCTGCGGGTGGACCGGGGCGGCGCTTCGCCCTGAGTCATCGTTGTCTCCAACCGGATTCGCGTTACCTACTCGTTGCCGACGCATGTCTATCAGCGTCTTGACGCGCTCGTCCATAGAGGCCCAGTATCTCGCCCAGTCAACGTTGTCTCAGCGTCGGCCAAGGGACGGATCCGAAAGGGATCGAGCCATGAACTTCTCCACCAGTCACCTGTCCAGCCGCTCCGGCCGGCGCACCCGGGCGATGGCGATCGGCGTCACGGTCTGCCTCGGCGCGACACTCGCGGCCTGCGGTTCCTCGAACGGGAGCGCCTCCTCGTCCGCTTCGGGGGGCGGTGGCAAGGTGGGTGTGTCGCTGATCCTGAAGACCCTCACCAACCCGTACTTCGTCAGCATGGAGAAGGACGCCAAGGCCCAGGCCACCAAGGACAACGTGGGTCTCACGGTGGCGGCGGGCACCAGCGACGGCGACACCCAGACCCAGATCACCGCCATCGACAACGCGATAGCCCGTGGTGACAAGGGCATCCTCATCACCACCAACGGTGACGCGGTGAACGCCGCCCTCGGCCGGGCCAAGCAGGCCGGCCTGTTCGTGATCGCCCTGGACACCGCGCCGAACCCGGCCAGCACCGCGGACATCACCTACGCCACCGACAACGAGCAGGCGGGCAAGCTCATCGGCCAGTACGCCGCCGCCGCTCTGGGCGGCAAGCCGGCCGTCATCGCCATGCTCGACCTGTTCAACAACCAGGTGGTCTCCGTCGACATCAACCGCGACCACGGCTTCCTGGAGGGCCTGGGCATCGACCCGGGCAGCAAGACCGAGAACGGCAAGGAAGCCAAGTCGGGCAAGTACACCGGCGGCAAGGGCGGCACGTACAAGGTCGTCTGCCACCAGCCCACGCAGGGCGCGATCGACGGCGGCCGCACCGCGATGGAGAACTGCCTGTCGGCCAACCCGGACATCAACGTCGTCTACGCGATCAACGAGCCCGCGGGTGAGGGCGCGTACAACGCGCTGAAGGCGGCCGGCAAGGTGAAGCAGGCCGCGATCTACGCGATCGACGGCAGCTGCTCCGGCCTGAAGAACGTGACCAGCGGTGAGTTCGCCGCCGACGCGGTGCAGTACCCGGGCAAGATGGCGGCCCTCGGCGTCACGTCGATCGCCAAGCTGGCCCGCGGCGGCAGCAAGCCCAGCGTGACCGACGGCAAGTCCTTCTACGACACCGGTACCGCCCTCGTCGCCGCCAAGTCCCTGGGCGGCCTGACCGTGCAGTCCCCCTCGCAGGCCGCCTCCGCCTGCTGGGGCAGCTGACACCCCGCCGGGCGCGGCGCCGGGGACCGTGACAAGGGCACCGGCGCCGCACCCGTACTCCACGAGCCCATGAGCCCGTACCAGGGAAAACACCGGAAGGACCCCCTGTGACCACCCACGTGGACCAAGCCACACCGGCACCGGCGGAGGAGTTCCTCAACAGGCCCGCCACCCCCAGCCAGCGCATCCACTCGGTGCTGCACCGCCAGCCGGCCCTCAGCCCGGCCATCGTCCTAGTGCTCGCCGCCGTCGTGTTCTCCCTGGTGAACGAGCGCTTCTACGCGCTGCAGAACCTCTCGCTGGTCGCCCAGCAGGTGGCCGTCATCGGTTCGCTCGCCGTCGGCCAGACGGTCATCATCCTCACCGCCGGCATCGACCTGTCGATCGGCGCGGTGATGGTGCTGTCCTCACTGCTGATGTCGAAGCTCGTCGCGGACAACCACTGGCCCGGCGTGTTCGCCCTGCTGGCCGGAGCGGTCGTCGCGATCGCCGCCCAGGCCGTCAACGGCCTGCTGGTGACCAAGATCAAGCTGCCGCCGTTCATCGTCACCCTCGGCACCCTCAGCGTCTTCACCGCCATCACCCTCATCTACGCCAAGGGCCAGACCGTCGCCCTGCAGCCGGGCAACATCCTGCTGTGGAGCGGTCAGACCGTCTCCCTCGGACAGCTGAACCTCACGTACGGCGTCCTCCTCATGATCGCCCTGTACGCGGTGATCGGCTACGCCCTGCGCTACACCGCCTGGGGCCGCCACCTGTACGCAGTCGGCGACGACCTCGAGGCCGCCCGGCTGGCCGGCATCTCCGTCAACCGGGTCCTGCTCAGCGCCTACATGGTGGGCGGTTTCGCCATCGCCGTGGGCGCCTGGATCCTGGTCGGCCGGGTCGGCGGCGGTGACCCCAACAGCGGTCTCAACGCCAACCTGCAGTCCATCACCGCCGTGGTGATCGGCGGCACCAGCCTGTTCGGCGGCCGCGGGGTGGTCTTCGGCTCGCTGATCGGCGCGCTCATCGTCCAGGTCTTCGTCAACGGCCTCGCGCTGGCCGGCATCGACCCCAACTACCAAGTCCTCGCAGTCGGCATCCTGGTGATCGCGGCTGTCTCCGTCGACCAGTGGATCCGGAGTGTGAAGTCGTGACGACCGCCACCACCCCCGTTCTCGAAGCCAAGGGCCTGGTCAAGCTCTTCGGCAGGGTCGTCGGCCTGAACAGCGTCGACCTCACCCTCCACCCCGGCGAGGTCCTCGCCGTCATCGGCGACAACGGCGCCGGCAAGTCCACCCTGATCAAGTGCCTGTCCGGAGCCCTCGTCCCCGACCAGGGCAGCATCCTGGTCGACGGCAGGGAGGTCCACTTCAAACGTCCCCAGGACGCCCGCGACGCCGGCATCGAGACCGTCTACCAGACCCTCGCCGTCGCCCCCGCCCTGGACATCGCCAGCAACCTCTTCCTCGCCCGCGAGATCCGTCGCAAGGGCGTCCTCGGCTCGGTGTTCCGCATGCTCGACACCGGCGAGATGAAGAAGCAGGCCGCCGACCACATCAAACGGCTCGGCATCGGCACGCTCCAGAACATCAACCAGGCCGTGGAGACCCTCTCCGGCGGCCAGCGCCAGTCCGTGGCCGTCGCCCGCACCGCGGCCTTCGGCGGCCGGGTGGTGATCCTCGACGAACCCACCGCCGCGCTCGGCGTCCGCGAGACCGGCCAGGTCCTCAAGCTCGTCCGCGACCTGCGCGACCAGGGGCTCGGCGTCATCCTCATCAGCCACAACATGCCCAACGTCTTCGAGGTCGCCGACCGCATCCACATCCAGCGCCTCGGCGCCTGCGCCGGCGTCATCACCCCCGAGTCACACTCCATGGAGGACGCGGTGGCCATCATGACGGGCGCGAAGAAACTCGCCCCCGAAGCGAGCTGAAAGGGACGGCACGGGAATGACCGCCGAGTACCGGATCACCGAGAGCCGCCTCGGCGGCGAACCCACCCTCGTCGTCACCGCACCGGACGACCGCGTGCGCGCCGTCCTCGCGCTGCGCGGCGCGACGCTGCTGAGCTGGCAGGTCGGAAGCGAAGCCGGCGGCCGGCTGAAGGAGTTGACGGACGGCTATCGCGACGAGAAGGAACTCCTGGCACAGGACGGCGTACGCGCCGGCCTGCTGGCCCCCTTCCCCAACCGCGTGGCCGACGCCCGCTACCACTACGACGGCCACGGCCACGACCTGCTCCCGGGCCACCACGGCGACCGGCTGATCTACCACGGCTTCGCCCGCGAGTCCGCCTTCGAACTCGCCCACGCCGACACGGCACCGGACTTTGCCCGCCTGCTGCTGCGCACCACGGCCATCCGGCCGGGCGCGTACTCCGGTTATCCCTTCGCGATCGACCTCACGGTCGAGTACACGCTCACCGCCGACGAGTTGAGCGTCGACGTCCGCGCGACCAACGTGGGCGACACCACCGCCCCCCACGCGACCGGCTGGCACCCGTACTTCACCCTGTCCCGCCCCATCGACGACCTGACCCTGCGCATCCCCGCGCGCACCCTGATCCGCACCGACGCCTCCCTCATCCCGCTGCCCGGCGAGGACGCCCGCATCCCCCTGGACGACCGCCCCGACATGGACTTCCGGGTGCCGAGACGACTGGGCGACGCGGTCATCGACGCCTGCTACGCGGACCTCGCCCCCGGCCCCGGCGGCCGGATCGAGACGGTTCTGGCCGATCCCGCGACCGGCGAGGAACTGCGCGTCTGGCAGCACAGCGGCTACCTGCACGTCTTCACCGGCGACACCCTGGCCCGCGACCGCCGCGCCTCCGTCGCCCTCGAACCCGTCGAGGC
Source organism: Streptomyces sp. NPDC007162 (assembly GCF_040634175.1). Taxonomy (NCBI): domain Bacteria; kingdom Bacillati; phylum Actinomycetota; class Actinomycetes; order Kitasatosporales; family Streptomycetaceae; genus Streptomyces; species Streptomyces sp. NPDC007162. Next base: position 30,145 of record NZ_JBEYFC010000015.1, on the reverse strand, counting down.
GATGACCGACGCCTTCAACCGCCCGGACCAGGCCGCCGCCCTCGCTCTCGAACCGGGCGGGAGCCGCGCATTCGCGTTCGGTGTCAGGTACGTGGGCTCGGCGGACGCGCCCTGATCCGACGCGAGCCGATCAGTCGGTCTTCCTCCGGGCGGCCGTGAGGATCTGATCGACGTCGAGAGCGACCTTGGCGCCGATCGAGTCGGGCAGCGTGGCGGTCTCGCCGGGCGAGTACGGCCTGTGATGCTCGTACGTTTCCCCGTTGGGATCGGTGAGCACGTGGACGCGCTGGTGCCTGCGGTCGACGACGACGTAGACCGGGACCTTGGCCTGGGCGTAGGCGACGGCCTTGGTCTTCAGGTCGTCCTTCCAGTTGCTGGAGGTGACCTCCAGGACGAGACGGAAGCAGACGGGGTCGTACGCGTTGTTCTCGACGAGGTGGTCGTCGATGTCGGCGTCCACGATCGCGAGGTCGGGGATCGCGTAGTCCTCGGCTCCGGTGGGCAGCCAGAGGCCGACGTTCTGGAGGACCTCGGTTTCCTCTCCGTGCAGACCTGCGGCGATGAAGGGGATCATCAGGCCGGTCAGGGCACGGGCGTGAGGGGCATCCGGTGATGGGGTCACGAGGAGGTGGCCTCCGATGATCTCGACTCGGTAGCCCGGATGCCGTTCCATGATCTCTTCGGCGATGGCCGTGAGCGAGAACGGCTCGTCGTCGAAGGGCTGCTCGATGGCTGCGGCGGACATCGCGTGCCTCCCAGGGGCTGACGTCGAGAGCATCATCGTAGGCAGATCGGACCGCCGACGTCCCGTCTGAACCGCTTCACCCGAAAGGGATCACCGTCCCGGTCAGGTGTGCGACACCGGCCGGCCGGGACACCGGCCGTCAGGAGGAGTGCGCCAGGTCGGTGGCTTCCGGGACGTGGGAGGCGACCACGCGTTCGCGGCCCGGCGCCGGCACCGCCCGGCGGCGGTCCACCGCGTACGCCACGCTCGCCACGCCCAGGCCGAGGACGGCGAGGGCCGCGCCCGCCAGCGCGGGGGACGTCACCCCGAAGCCCGCCGCCAGCGCGATCCCGCCGATCCAGGCGCCGCCCGCGTTGGCGAGGTTGAAGGCGGCCTGGTTGGCGGAGGAGGCGAGGGAGGGGCCCGCGGCCGCGCGTTCCATCACCATCAGCTGGAGCGGGGAGCCGGTGACGAAGGCCGCCACGCCGAGCAGGACGACCGCGAGCGCCGCGCTCCACTGCGTCCGCATCAGGACCGGGAACAGGAGCAGCACCGCCACCATGGACACCAGGCCGCCGAAGAGCGTCCCGCGCATCGCGTGGTCGGCGAGGCGGCCGCCCACCAGGTTGCCGATCGTGGCGCCGACGCCGAACAGGGCGAGGAGGAGGGTCACGCTGCCCTGGGTGTAGCCGGCGGACGCCGTCAGCATCGGTGTGATGTAGCTGTACGCGGAGAACAGGGCGCCGAAGCCGACGACCGTCGTGGCGAGGGCCAGCCAGACGGGGAGGGAGCGCAGGGCGGTGAGTTCGCCGCGCAGGCCGGTGGCGGGGGCGGGCGTGTGCGCGGGGCGGATCAGGAGGAGGACCGCCGCCATGGCCGCCACGCCGATCAGGCTCACGCCCAGGAAGGTCGCCCGCCAGCCGAGGTGCTGGCCCACGAGGGTGGCGACGGGGACGCCCGCGATGTTGGCGACGGTCAGGCCCATGAACATCAGGGAGACCGAGCGGGCCTTGCGTTCCGGCGCCACCAGGTTGGTGGCCACGACCGCGCCCACGCCGAAGAACGCGCCGTGCGGGAGGCCGCTCAGGAAGCGGGCGGCGAGCAGCGAGTCGTCACCGGGCGCCAGGGCCGAGAGCGCGTTGCCGGCGACGAACAGGGCCATCAGGGAGACGAGGACCGTCCGGCGGGGCAGGCGCGCGGTGAGCGCGGCCAGCAGCGGGGCGCCGATGACGACGCCCAGCGCGTACGCCGAGACCAGGTGGCCGGCGGTGGGGATCGAGATGTTCAGGTCGTCGGCGACGTCGGGCAGCAGGCCCATCATGACGAATTCGGTGGTGCCGAGACCAAAAGCGCCGACGGCCAGGGCGAGCAGGGCCAGGGGCATGAAGAGCTACGCCTTTCGGGGAGAGCGGGGTTCCGTGCGTACTGAGTACCACTAAGTTCACCTACGGAACAAAGTCTCCCGGGCCCGGTATTTCCGTCGGTGGATCTCAGGAACCCGATGTGGTCAGGTTCACACGTGCGGCGATCGGCAGGTGGTCGCTGCCGGTCCGCGGCAGGGTCCACGAGCTCACCGGCTCCACCCCCTTGACCATGATCTGGTCGATCCGGGCCATCGGGAACGCGGCCGGCCAGCTGAACCCGAAGCCGCTGCCCGCCGCGCCCTGCGTGGAGCGCATCTGCGAGGTGACGCCGTTGAGGGAACGGTCGTTCATCGTGCCGTTGAGATCGCCGAGGAGGATCACCCGCGGCAGGCTCTCGTCGACGATGGCCTCACCCAGCGCGTCCGCGCTCTTGTCCCGCTGCCGGGCGGTGAACCCGGCGTTCATCTTCACGCGGACCGACGGAAGGTGGGCGACGTAGACGGCGATCGGGCCCTGTGGTGTGGCGACCGTGGCCCGCATGGCCCGTACCCAGCCGAGTTTGATGTCGACGGCCGTCACCCCGGTGAGCCGGTACTTGCTCCACAGGCCGACCGTGCCCTCGACCGCGTGGTACTTGTACGTCGGGGCGAGCGCCTTCTCGTACGTCGGTACGGCGGACGCGGTCAGCTCCTCCAGGGCGAGCACCTCGGCGCCGGAGGAGGCCAGTCGAGCGGCCGTACCGGTCGGGTCGGGGTTGTCGGCGTTGACGTTGTGGGTGGCCACCGTGAAGTCGCCGCCGGCGTTCGACTTGTCGGTGAGCAGCCCGCCGAACAGGTTGAGCCAGACGATCGCCGGGAGCAGCACGGCGATGAGCGCGGTCGCCGACTTCCGTACCAGACCGAGCAGCACCAGCACCGGGATCAGCAGACCCAGCCAGGGCAGGAAGGTTTCGGTGAGACTGCCCAGGTTGCCGACGGCGTTCGGGATGCGGGAGTGCATCAGCATCACTCCGGCCAGCAGCAGCGCGACGGCGGCGAGGACCAGGCCGCGGCGCCAGATCCGCGGATCGTCGCGCCAGCCGGACAGCAAGCGGTTCACCAGGCGCCGGAACCGGTCTCTGCCGCGCTCGGGTCCCGAGCCGCCGTGGTCCGTTTCCGTCAAGTACGCCTGCTGCGCCATACCGCCTGCCTCACAACCTGCCGTGCACTCCGTCGTCCCCCCGCATACGACCCTAGGGGATGATCGGCCTCGTTCCCGCCGTCACATGACGGCCGTACACATGACGGCCGTACGCAAGACGAGGACGAACGAGGCGTGGTGCGGGGTTCCGGTCACCGCGGGGCCGCCGGGCTCTGTGACAGAACGCGCACACTCCCGCTACGGCTGCGGGGAACTGACGGGCCGTAGCCCGGCCAGCACCTGGTCGACGATCTGTTCGGCGAGCCCCTCGGGGAGTTCCGCGTCCTGCCGCCAGACCGCCCTGAGCAGCATGGGGCCGGTGAACATGTCGTTGGCCAGGTCGATGTCGATGTCGGCGCGGAGTTCGCCATTGGCCTGGCCGCGGCGCAGCACCTGCTTGCCGAGTTCACGACGGGGGCTCACCACACTGGTGTGGTAGGCGTCCCAGAGGCGGGGGCTGCTCTTCATCTGGGCGTACACGTTGTGCAGGATCGCCGAGGAACGGTTGCGCAGGCCGCGTCGGCGCACCGATTCGAGGAGCACCACGAGGTCGTCGCGCATGGAGGTGCCGGGGAGTTCGGGATCGGGGGGCTCGGCGGCCCGCATCACGTCGACGAAGAGTTCCTCCTTGCCGTTCCAGCGGCGGTAGATGGTGGCCTTGCCGACGCCCGCGGTCCGCGCGATCCGCTCGATGGACAGCTCGGCGAGCGGCACGCCGTCCTCCAGGAGCTTCATCACCCCTTCCAGGATGGCGCTCTCCACCGCCTCGCTGCGGGGGCGTCCCCTGGCCGGGCCCGCGGACCGGGGGCCGCTGTCGGCAAGTGTCACGTCGTACCGTCCTCTCACTGGCTGCGGGAATTCTCCCGCAGCCGAAGCCTCCCCCCGTGGTTCCCCCTCTGTCGTGTTCGGTCGTTCACTCCCCCGCGACGACCAACTCCTGCTCCCGGTCGCCCTGCTGGCCGGCCGGCGGCCTGCCCGGCAGGAACAGGGCCGTGACCAGGGCACCGATCAGCGCGACACCCGCGCCGCACAGGGCGGTGAGGTGCATGGCGTGCAGGAAGGCGTCGTTGGCCGGGGTGACCAGGGCCCTGCCCTGCGCCCCGAGCTTCCCGGCGACGCCCAGGGTGGCCTCGATGGACTCGCCGGCGGTCGCGCGCAGCCCGGGCGGCAGCGCGCCGAGCTTGCCCTCGATGCCGTTGCGGTACGACGTCGAGAGCACCGAGCCGAGGACGGCGATGCCGAGGGCGCCGCCGACCTGGCGGAAGGTGTTGCTGAGCGCGGAGGCGGAGCCGGCCTTCTCGCGGGGCAGCGCCTGCATGATGACGACCGAGGTCGGCGTCATGACGTGCGCCATGCCGAGGCCCATCAGGAAGAAGACGACTTCGAGGAGCCAGATGGGCGTGTCGGCCTGGAAGGTGGCGAACGCGGCCAGGGTGCCGGCGAGCAGCACCAGACCGCCCCCGGTGGTGACCTTGTTGCCCAGTCGCTCGACGACCAGCCGGGCCCGCGGCGCGAAGATCATCTGCGCGGCGGCCAGCGGCAGCATCAGCAGACCGGACTGCAGCGGCGAGTAGCCGCGCACGCTCTGGGTGTAGAAGACGGAGAAGAAGGTCACGCCCATCAGCGCGAAGAAGACCAGCGCGATGGCGGCCATGGCGGCCGAGAAGACCTTGTTCTTGAAGTAGGTGACGTCCAGGGACGGGTGGTCGCTGCGCTTCTCGAAGATCACGAAGCCGGTGAGCACCACGAGTCCGGCGGCGATGGTGGCGAGCACCTTGGCGTCGGTGAAGTCGGCGAGTTCGCCGCCCTTGATGATGCCGTAGACGAGGAGGACCAGGCCGACGACGGACAGCAGCACGCCGACCGGGTCGATCCGGCCCGGCCGCGGGTCGCGGGAGTCGGGCACCAGCCACACCATCAGGACGAGCGCGATGATCACGATGGGCACGTTGACGAGGAAGACCGAGCCCCACCAGAAGTGGTCGAGCAGCACACCGCCGGTGATCGGGCCGATGGCGATGGCGAGGCCGACGCCGCCGGCCCAGATGCCGATGGCCTTGGGCTGTTCCTGACGCTCGAAGACGTTCATCAGGACGGCAAGGGTGGCGGGCATCACGAAGGCGGCACCGAGGGCCATCAGCGCGCGGAAGCCGATCAGCTCGCCCGGTGAGCCGGACTCGGCGGCCAGCGCGGATCCGATGCCGAACACGACGATGCCGCCGATCAGCACCTTCTTGCGGCCGAGCCGGTCGCCGACGAGACCGGCGCTGAACAGCAGTCCGGCGAAGACCAGGGTGTAGGCGTTGATCGCCCACTCCAGCTGGCTCTGGGTGGCGCCGAGGCCGGTCGGGGCCGGGGTGGAGATGGTCTTGACGGCGACGTTCAGGATCGAGTTGTCGAGCACCACGATGAGCAGGCTGAGCATCAGGACGCCGAGGATCGCCCAGCGGCGGCGGTGTACCGCCTCGGGTATCCGGGGGCCCGGTGGAGCGTGGTCGGCAGGAGTTGTCATGCCGCCGAGCCTAGACCCATTTCAATACGGTACCGTCTCGTATCTTAATTCCTTTACCCAGGCCTTACGCAACGCGTCACCTCGGGGTGGCGATGACCGATGGATCACATGACGGTCCCCTGGCCGCGGGCGGCACGAAGTGCCACCATGGAAGAGGTCCGGGGACACCGTCAGGGTGCCTCGAGATGACTTGAAGGAGCCGTTGTCATGACGCAGCTTCCGGCTGCCCAGACTGTGCAGCACAGCCCCTCCGACGGCAGCAGGACGCTGTACGGGGGCAAGGGCACCCGCCGCATCACTGTCCGCGACATCGCCCTCGCCAAGGAACGCGGCGAGAAGTGGCCGATGCTCACCGCGTACGACGCGATGACCGCCTCCGTCTTCGACGAGGCCGGGATCCCGGTCCTCCTGGTCGGCGACTCGGCGGGCAACTGCCACCTCGGGTACGAGTCGACGGTGCCCGTCACCCTGGACGAGATGACGATGCTGTCGGCGGCGGTCGTGCGCGGCACGCAGCGTGCCCTCATCGTCGGCGACCTCCCCTTCGGCTCCTACCAGGAGGGCCCGGTGCAGGCGCTGCGCTCGGCGACCCGGCTGGTGAAGGAGGCCGGCGTCGGCGCGGTCAAGCTGGAGGGCGGCGAGCGCTCGCACGACCAGATCCGGCTGCTCGTCGAGTCCGGCATCCCGGTGATGGCGCACATCGGCCTGACCCCGCAGTCCGTCAACGCGATGGGCTACCGGGTGCAGGGCCGCGGCGAGGAGGCGGCCCAGCAGCTGCTGCGGGACGCCAAGTCGGTGCAGGACGCGGGCGCGTTCGCGGTCGTGCTCGAACTGGTCCCGGCGGAGCTGGCGGCCGAGGTGACCCGGGTGCTGCACATCCCGACGGTCGGCATCGGCGCGGGTCCCGAGACCGACGCGCAGGTCCTGGTCTGGACGGACATGCTGGGCCTGACCTCGGGCCGGGTGCCGAAGTTCGTGAAGAAGTACGCGGACCTGCGCGCGGTCATGGGCGACGCGGCGCGGGCGTACGCCGAGGACGTGGTCGGCGGAACGTTCCCGCTGGAGGAGCACTCCGTCCACTAGAGAGCCACTGCGGTAACACCAAGGACAGCCCGCCGATCTTCCCCCGTCGGCGGGCTGTTCTGTGGGCGGGCTGTTCTGTCGGTGGGCTGCCGGGGTGTGTCGGTGGGCTGTCGGTGGTTTGTCGGTGGCGCCTGGCACCGTTCTTGCCATGACGCGAATCGACAACAACGCCGTGTCCGTACGGGGGCTGGTGAAGCACTACGGCGACACCAAGGCACTCGACGGAGTTGATCTGGACGTCCGCGAGGGCACCGTGATGGGTGTGCTCGGACCCAACGGGGCCGGCAAGACGACCCTCGTACGCATCCTGTCCACGCTGCTGCGGCCCGACGCCGGAGAGGCGGTCGTCGCCGGGTACGACGTGCTGCGCCAGCCCCGCCTGCTGCGCCGGGTGATCGGGCTGACCGGTCAGTACGCCTCGGTGGACGAGAAGCTGCCGGGCTGGGAGAACCTGTACATGATCGGGCGGCTCCTCGACCTGTCCCGCAAGGACGCGCGGGCCCGGGCCGACGAACTGCTGGAGCGCTTCTCGCTGACCGAGGCCGCCAAGCGGCCGGCGAGCACCTACTCCGGCGGCATGCGGCGCCGCCTCGACCTCGCCGCCTCGATGATCGGCCGCCCCCAGGTGCTCTACCTGGACGAGCCCACCACCGGTCTGGACCCGCGCACCCGGAACGAGGTGTGGGCCGAGGTCAAGGCCATGGTCGGCGACGGCGTGACCGTACTGCTGACCACCCAGTACATGGAGGAGGCCGAGCAGCTCGCCTCCGAGCTGACCGTCGTGGACCGCGGGCAGGTCATCGCGAACGGCCGGGTCGAGGAGCTGAAGGCGAAGGTCGGCGGCCGGACGCTGCGGGTGCGGCCCGTCGACCCGCTGCAGGTGCGGCCGCTCGCCGAGATGATCGACGAGCTGGGCATCACCGGGCTCGCCTCGACGACCGTGGACGCGGAGAACGGCGCCCTGCTGGTGCCGATCCTCAGCGACGAGCAGCTGACCGCGGTGGTCGGCTCCGTCACCGCGCGCGGTATCACCATCAGCTCCATCACCACCGAACTGCCCAGCCTGGACGAGGTGTTCCTGTCCCTCACCGGCCACCGGGCCAGTGCCCCGCAGGACCCCGAGCCCGCCGACGACCGTCAGGAGGTCGCCGTATGAGCGCCACCGCCGTCACCACCCTCCCCGCGACCGACGCCCCCATCTCGCTCCGGGCCCATCTGCGGCACACCGGTGCGCTCGTCCGCCGCAATCTGCTGTGGATCCGGCAGGACCCGGAGTCGATGTTCGACGCCATCCTGTTCCCGGTGATCTTCACGCTGCTGTTCGTGTACGTCTTCGGCGGCTCCATCGGCAAGTCGCTCGGCGGCGGCCAGCAGGCGTACGTCCAGTACGTGGTCCCCGGCCTCATGGCCATGATGGGGATGAACATGGCCCAGGGCGTGGGCACGGGGTTCAACACGGACTTCAACTCCGGTGTGATGGACCGCTTCCGGTCCCTGCCGATCGGCCGCGGCTCGGTGCTGTTCGCCAAGATCGCGGTGGAGCTGATGCGGATGCTGTTCGCGACCGCGGTGCTGATGGTCGTCGCCCTCCTGGTGGGCTTCGACATCACCCACTGGTCCGGGCTGCTGGCCTCGGTGGGCCTGTCGGCGGTGTTCGGCTCGGCCCTGATGTGGGTGTTCCTCACCCTCGGCGTGATCATGAAGAGCGCCCAGTCGGTGCAGGCGATGGGCTTCCTGGTGCTGATGCCGCTGCAGTTCGGCTCGTCGATCTTCGCGCCGACCGACTCGATGCCGGGCTGGCTCCAGGCCTTCACCGACTACAACCCGCTGTCCGCGCTCGCCGACACCGCGCGCGGCCTGATGCTCGGCGGCCCGGTGGCGCACAGCCTGTGGGTGACGCTGGCCTGGTCGGTCGGGCTCACCGCGGTGATGGCCCCGGTCGCCATCCACAAGTTCCGCACCAAGAGCTGACGTCACCGATCGAAAGCTCAGACCAGGGCGGTGGCCTCCGCGAGGGAGAGGCCACCGCCCTCGGCGTACGCCGAGGCGTAGACCCGGTCGTCTCCGACCGCGGCCCGGACCCGGGCCTCCGTCCGCTCGCGCGTCGTGCGCTCGCTGCCGGTCGGCACGTGTCCGGGCGGCAGCAGGGCTTCGGCGGCACCCAGGCAGCGGGCCGCGTCCGCGGCACGGGCACCACCGTCGAGCCCGGCCAGCGCGAGTGCGGCGACGGTCAGGCAGACGCACTGCAGGTGCGGGGCGATGGCCTGGGTCAGCGGGTCCGCGATGTGCCCGAACGCCTTCCGGAGCCTGGTCAGGGACTCGGTGTGAAAGCCCTCCAGGGCCTCCAGCCAGCCCTCCTGGGTGAGGATAAAGGCATCGAAGACGACAAAGTGCGCGATCTTGAACTCCTCGCGCACCATCCGGAGTTGCTCGCGGGCCTCGGTGAGCCGGCCGTCCAGCATGAGCCAGTTCGACAGGAAGAGCCGTGCGGCGGGCCTCGCCTCGTTGGCCGGGCCGTCGGCACGGTCGAGGACCTCGCGCAGCAGCCGTTCGCCGTCCTCGGCGTCCCCGGCCTCCAGCAGCACGGTGCCGAGGCGGGCCTGGAGCACGTTGACCTGGGCGTGGGCACCGAGCCGTGTGGCGTGCTCGACGGCGGCCCGGTAGTCGACGGCGGCCGCCAGGAACTCTCCCTTGCGCTCCAGTGACTCGGCGCGCGCGGACAGGGCCTCGGCGGTGCCCCAGTCGTCCCCGAGGCGGCGGAAGATCTCCAGTGACTCGTCGGCGTCACGGGTGGCGTCACCGGCCCAGGCGGCGCGGTTGGCCAGCACGTTGGCCCGCATCTGAAGGGCGGCGGCCAGCTCCCACTCGTAGTCGGGGGTCCCACGGCAGACGTCGACGACGGCGTCCACGATGGTGCGCAGCCGGTCCATGCCGCCGGTCAGCATCACGGCGTAGAACCAGAACATGCCGGGGGCGCGGGAGGTCTGTGGCAGACCGGGCTCGTAGACCTGGGTGACGGCCCGCAGTTTGGCCTGCGCGGCCGGGGTCTGCCAGACGTCCAGCTCGGTGTCCATGCAGGCCATGTGCGCCAGGTGGACGCCGCGCCGGGCCTCGGTGAGCACCTCGCCGGTGTACGGCGGCGCGATGGCGGTCAGGCGCTGCCAGACCGGTTCGGCGGGGGCGACCGGTTCGGCGAAGGGGTCGGGGCCGAGGGCCATGATCTCGCCGCACCAGGTGCGGGCCTCGATCCGCTGGTCGCGCATCTGCCAGTACCAGACCAGGGAGTGCGCGAGGCACAGCGCCTCCTGCTCGTCGCGGGCGGCGACGGCGTGACGCAGGGCGGTGCGCAGGTTCTCGTACTCCAGCCCGAACCGTGCCAGCGCGCCGCGCTGGCCGGAGCCACGCAGCAACGGGTCGGTGGTGCGGGCGAGTTCGCGGTAGTACGTCAGGTGGGCGCGTTCGGCGGCGGCCCGCTCGCCGCTCTCGTCGAGGCGTTCGCCCGCGTACTCGGCGACGGTCTCCAGGAGCCGGTAGCGCATCCCGTCGTCCACCGCCGAAGAGGCCGCCACCACCAGGGACTTGTCGACGAGAGAGCCGAGCGCGTCGAGGGCGGCGGGTCCGCAGACGGCCTCGGCGGCGGTCAGGTCGCAGCCGCCCGCGAAGACCGAGAGCCGGCCGAGGACGTCCCGTTCACCGGTGTCGAGCAGGTCCCAGGACCAGTCCACGACCGCGCGCAGGGTCTGCTGGCGGGGCAGCACGGTACGGCTGCCGGAGGTGAGCAGGCGGAAACGGTCGTCCAGCCGGTCGGCGATCTGGCGGGGGGTGAGCATCCGGAGCCGGGCGGCGGCCAGTTCGATGGCGAGGGGCAGTCCGTCCAGGCGGCGGCAGATCTCGGCGCAGGCCGCCGCGGTCTCCTCGTCGGCGTCCACCGTGAAGCCCGGGCGGGCCGCGGCGCCCCGGTCGGCGAACAGCCGCAGCGCCACCGGATCGGGCAGCGGTTCCACCGGGCGCAGCAACTCCCCCGGCACGCCGAGCGGTTCGCGGCTGGTGGCCAGCACGGTCAGGTCCGGGCAGCGCTCCAGGAGCCGGGCCGCGAGGTCGGCCGCCGCGTCGACGACGTGCTCGCAGTTGTCGAGGATGATCAGCAGGCGGCGCCGGGCGCAGTGTTCGACGAGCCGCTCGACCGGGTCGTCGTGCCGGTCGGCGGCGGCCCGCATGCCCTCGGCGCCGGCGCCGTACAGCACGGTCTCGCGGGCACCGAGCGCGCTGAGCACCGCCTCGGGTACGGCGGCGGGGTCGTCGACGGGAGCCAGCTCGGCGAGCCAGACCCCGTCCCGGGCGGCGGACCGCACGGTCTCGGCGGCCTCCTGCGACAGCCGGGTCTTGCCGGCCCCGCCGGGCCCGAGCAGGGTGACCAGCCGGGCGGCGCGGAGGTCGCCGCGGATGGTCTCGATGTCGGCCTCGCGCCCGACGAAGGAGGTGAGCCGGGCGCGCAGGTTGCCCGGGCGCGGCGCCGGTGCCTTCGGTGCCGGGACGGGGTCCAGCAACTCGGCGTGCAGGGCGCGTAGTTCGGGGCCCGGGTCGGAACCGAGGCGGTCGGCGAGCAGGTGCCGTACGCCGTCGTAGGCGGCCAGTGCCTCGGCGGTGCGGCCGGTGGCGGCCAGGGCGCGCAGGCGCAGGGCCTGGAGCGGTTCGTCGAGCGGGTGGGCGTCGCACAGGGCGGTGAGCTCGGGCAGGGACTGCTCGGCCTGGCCGAGGGCGAGGGCGGCGGTGTGGCGGGCGCGCCGGGCGTCCAGGCGGCGGGCGTCGGCACGGGCCGCCTCGGCGGTGCGGTCGGGCAGGTCGGCGAGGGCCGGGCCGTACCAGAGGGCGAGGGCGTCGTCGAGGACGGTCACCGCCTTGGCCGGGTCGCCGTCGGCGAGGGCGCGCAGGCCGTCACCGGTGAGCCGTTCGAAGCGGTGCAGGTCGACGTCGTCGGGGGCGGCGGCGAGGCGGTAGCCGCCGTCGGCGGACGCGACCGCGTCCGCGCCGAGGGCCCGCCGCAGCCGGCCGACCAGCGCCTGGAGCGCGCCGCTCGCGTCGGCGGGCGGGTCGTCGCACCAGACCTCGTCGACGAGCAGCCCGGCGGGCACCGGGCGGCCGGCCCGCAGCGCCAGCACGGCCAGCAGGGCACGCAGCCGCGCCCCGCCCACGGGGACGGCCGTACCGTCGGGGCGGAGTACCTGGGTGGTGCCGAGGATCCGATAGCGCACGGGGTTCATTGTCCCTGGGGACGCCCTCGCGGCGCCCGTGGGTTTCGGATGCGTACCGACGAGCAGGAACCCGCAGCCCTGCGCATGACGTTCTTCCCACGTCACCTGTACGGTCGACCCCGCACGCCACCGCCACCGCCACCGCCTCCGACGCGACCCGGGAGTCCCCCGCCATGACCGCCACCACCACCCGCCCCAGCGACCGGCGGATCAGTCCCGTGTTCGTCGGGATCCTGGCCGTCACCGCGGTGACCGGGTGGGCCACCTGGTCCGGCTTCGCCGAGCAGCCCGGCGTCGCCGTGTTCCTGTTCGTGACGGCGGCGTGGATCGTCTCCCTCTGCCTGCACGAGTACGCGCACGCCCGTACCGCCCTGCACAGCGGGGACATCACGGTGGGCACGAAGGGCTATCTGACGCTGAACCCGCTGAAGTACACGCACGCGCTGCTGAGCATCGTGCTGCCGGTGGTGTTCGTGATCATGGGCGGGATCGGTCTGCCCGGCGGTGCGGTCTTCATCGAGCGCAGCCGGATCCGCGGCCGCTGGCGGCACAGCCTCATCTCGGCGGCCGGCCCGCTGACGAACGTGCTGTTCGCCGCCGTCTGCACCGCCCCCTTCTGGCTGGACGCCCTGGACGGCGTCCCGCGCGACTTCCGGTACGCGCTGGCCTTCCTCGCCCTGCTCCAGGTCACCGCCGCGATCCTGAACTTCCTGCCGGTGCCGGGCCTGGACGGCTACGGCGTGATCGAGCCCTGGCTGTCGTACGGCGTGAAGCGGCAGGTGGAGCCGTTCGCGCCGTTCGGCCTGCTGTTCGTGTTCGCGCTGCTGTGGGTGCCGTCGATCAACAGCGCGTTCTTCGACGTGATCGACGCGCTGCTGCGTCACCTGGGCGTCGACGGGTTCTCGCAGTACTGCGGTCAGGAGCTGTACCGGTTCTGGCAGGGCACGAACGAGTACTGCTCCGCCACCGGCTGACCGGTCCCCGCCCCGGCGGGGCGGGGTGACGGGAGGGAGCGCTACGGGAGGGTGAGGATGTCCGCGCCGGTGTCGGTCACCACCAGCGTGTGCTCGAACTGCGCGGTGCGCCTGCGGTCCTTGGTGACGACCGTCCAGCCGTCCTCCCACATGTCGTACTCGTGCGTCCCGAGCGTCAGCATCGGCTCGATGGTGAAGGTCATCCCGGGCTGCATCACGGTCGTCGCGTGCGGGCTGTCGTAGTGCGGGATGATCAGCCCGGAGTGGAACGACGAGCTGATGCCGTGCCCGGTGAAGTCCCGGACCACCCCGTAGCCGAAGCGCTTCGCGTACGACTCGATGACCCGGCCGATGATGTTGATCTGGCGGCCCGGCCGGACCGCCTTGATCGCCCGGTTCAGGGACTCCCGGGTGCGCTCCACCAGCAGCCGGCTCTCCTCGTCGACGTCCCCGACCAGGTAGGTCGCGTTGTTGTCGCCGTGCACTCCGCCGATGTACGCCGTCACGTCCAGGTTGACGATGTCGCCGTCCCGGAGCACGGTCGAGTCCGGGATGCCGTGGCAGATGACCTCGTTGACGCTGGTGCACAGCGACTTGGGGAAGCCCCGGTAGCCGAGCGTGGACGGGTAGGCCCCGTGGTCGCACATGTACTCGTGCGCGACCTTGTCCAGTTCGTCGGTGGTCACCCCCGGAGCGATGATCTTCGCGGCCTCCTCCATCGCCTGCGCGGCGATACGACCGGCGATCCGCATCGCCTCCACGGTCTCCGGGGTCTGCACCTCGGATCCGGTGTACGGGGTCGGCGCGGGTTTGCCGACGTACTCGGGTCGGCGGATGTTTCCGGGTACCGAACGGGTGGGAGAGAGCTCCCCTGGTACGAGCAGCGACTGGCCAGACATGCCAGCGAGTCTAACCAGCGGGCATGCGGGAACATGTGGATGGCGAAAGGAGCCGGTCATGGCCTTGTTCAAGAAGCGGACCGTCGCTAAGGCGGGCGAGTGGTACTACTGCCTGCAGCACAAGAAGGTCGAGGAGGGGCCGGACTGCCCCGCGAAGGACCGGTTCGGCCCCTACACCACCAGGGCCGAGGCGGAACACGCCATGGAGATCGCCCGCGAACGCAACCTCCAGTGGGAGAACGACCCGCGGTGGCACGACGCACCGGCCGGTGACTCCTCGGACGAGGCCTGATCAGAGGGGGCGGCGGCGCGCGCCCGCGGACGAGGTCTCACCAGGGGCTCGGCGGTGGGGCCAGCGCCGTGTCCGCCAGCCTCGCCAGGCGGTCCCGGAAGCGCCGTCCCCGCGGGGACGGCGCGTTCTCGCCGGTCGCCGCGCTGACCAGGTGCTGGACCGTGTCGAGGTCCAGTTCCGCGCCCTCGGGGACGACGAGGGCCTCGTGGGCCATCGCCGTCAGCGCGTCGTCGGCGGTGGTGGACAGGGTCAGGACCGTGACGCCCGCGCGGCGGGCCGTGTGCACCCGTTCCAGCAGGGCCTGTGTCTCCCCCTGCGTCACCAGCAGCAGCGTCTCGCCCCGGCGGGCGGCCTCGATGCGGCCGGGGCCGACCGCGAGGTGCGCGGGGTCGGTGGGGCGCGCGTCGTGCCGTACCAGGGTCGGCGCCAGTTCCGGCGTACCGGACCAGGCCGCCTCGTCCACCAGGTGCGCCGCGAGATGCCACGGCTCGTGACCGGGGGTGCCGGCCAGCAGCAGGCCGCCGCCGTGGGTCACCACCGAGCCGCGCAGCACACCCGCGAATCTCCGCGTGGCCTGCAACCACTCGGTTCCGGCGAGCACTTCGCGCAGCAATGCGACCCGTACGGCGTCCATGTCCCCGCATACTGCCGCAATCGGCCACTCGTGACGCGCCGTTCACCCCGAGTTCGCCCGATCCGGGCAGGAGGCGCCCCATGAGCGACGCGGCAGCAAGCATTCCCTTTCACGCGGGCACCGAGGGCTACGCCAGTTTCCGGATCCCGGCGGTGGTGGTGTCCCGGGCGGGTACGGTCCTCGCCTTCTGCGAGGGGAGAGCGGACTCCGCCGCCGACCACGGGCACGTCGACATCGTGCTGAAGAGGTCGGGCGACGGCGGCCGCACCTGGGGAGCGCTCCAGGTCGCCGCCCGCAACGGGAGCGATCTCGCCGGCAACCCCGCCCCGGTCGTCCTCGACACCGGCCGGATCCTGCTGGTGCACGTCCGCAGCGCCGCCTCCGCCACCGAGGACGCCATCCTGCGCGGGCAGGTGTCCGACGCGGACGGGCGGCGGGTGTGGGTGCAGCACAGTGACGACGACGGGGTGACGTGGTCCGGGCCCGTGGAGATCACCGGGTCCGTGAAGAAGCCCGGGTGGCGGTGGTACGCGACCACTCCCGGGCACGCCCTCCAACTGCGGTCGGGGCGGGTCGTCGTACCCGCCAACCACACCGTCCCGCCCACCGGCGGCGACAACGGGACCGAGGCCAGGTACAACAGCGGGCACTGCCTGCTCAGCGACGACCGCGGTGCGACCTGGTACCTCGGCTACGTCGACGAGAACACCGACGGGTACATCAACGCGAACGAGACCACCGCCGCCGAACTCCCCGACGGGCGCGTCTACTTCAACACCCGCAACGACGCGACGGCGCCCGGCCGCCGCGCCGACGCCCACTCGCGGGACGGCGGTCGCACCCTGGTCAGGCCGTTCCGGCCGCAGGCCGGGCTGACCGCCCCCGTCTGCGAGGCCAGTGTGCTGCAACTGCGCGATCCGGACCTGCTGTTGTACTCCGGGCCCGCCGATCCGGCCGCCCGCGCCCTGATGACGATCCGCGCCTCCGCCGACGGCGGCACCACCTGGCGGTCCGCGTACACCGTGGACGGGCTGCCCGCGGCCTACTCCGATCTGGCCCGCGTCGACGCGGACACCGTGGGACTGCTGTACGAGACCGGTGACTTCAGCGCGTACACGACGATCACGTTCCGTCGGGTGCCGGTGGACCGGCTCACCTGACCGGGTGGCCCACCTGGCCGGGTACGGCCGCCCGCCCGGACGTAGAGTCGGCCCCATGACCTCTTCCGACAGTGCACAGCAGCCGGCCGCCGAGAAGGCTCCCGCCCCCGCCAAGGACCCCTGGGACCTGCCCGACGTCTCCGGCCTGGTCGTGGGTGTGCTCGGCGGCACCGGGCCGCAGGGCAAGGGCCTCGCCTACCGGCTGGCCCGGGCCGGCCAGAAGGTGATCATCGGTTCCCGGGCCGCGGAGCGCGCGCAGGCCGCCGCCGAGGAGCTCGGGCACGGTGTCGAGGGCGCTGACAACGCCGAGTGCGCGCGCCGCAGCGACCTCGTGATCGTCGCCGTGCCGTGGGACGGGCACGGCAAGACGCTGGAGTCGCTGCGCGGGGAGCTGGCCGGGAAGCTGGTCGTGGACTGCGTCAACCCGCTCGGCTTCGACAAGAAGGGCGCCTACGCGCTCAGGCCGGAGGAGGGCAGCGCGGCCGAGCAGGCGGCGGCGCTGCTGCCCGACTCGCGGGTCACGGCCGCCTTCCACCACCTGTCGGCCGTACTGCTCCAGGACCCGGAGATCGAGGAGATCGACACCGACGTCATGGTGCTCGGCGAGGTGCGGGCCGACGTGGAGATCGTGCAGGCGCTGGCCGGACGGATCGCCGGGATGCGGGGCGTCTTCGCGGGGCGGCTGCGCAACGCCCACCAGGTGGAGTCGCTCGTCGCCAACCTGATCTCGGTCAACCGCCGCTACAAGGCACACGCCGGGCTCCGCGTCACGGACGTGTGAGCGGATGGGGGACACTGGTGGACGCCAGCAGTGTCCCCGCGCCCGATCCCGCGCCCGTCAGGAAAGCGACCCTATGCCCCGCCTCGCCCTCTACGCCCTGGCCGTCTGCGTCCTCGCCGTCGTCGCCGCCGTCGTCTCCTTCGTCCAGGGCAGCTGGCCGGTCGGCGTGGTCTGGGTGCTGCTGACGGGCGTGTCGTCGAACATGACCTGGTACTACGCGCGGCGCGGCCGGGGCGGGAAGCCGACCGCCGGCTGAGCCCCCGGCTGCTTCTCCGGGCCCTCCAGGAGGACCCGCCCGCCGATCTCCACCCAGCCGTAGGGCTGCGGTGCCGTGAGGATCTGCGAGCCCTTGCCCTGGGTGATGTTCAGGGCGCGGCCCAGCCGGTCGGTGAGCAGCAGTGCCGCCGCCCCGGTCGCCTCGTCCTCCTGGATCCCGTCGTCGCGGCCGGGGAAGCCGCGGGCGCGGACCCGGCCGGCCGACTCGTCCTCCCAGGCCCAGGCGTAGACCCACTCCCCCGGTGGCGGCACCGGCAGCGCGTCCACCTCGGCGGCCGTGGCGTACTGGCGCAGGGTGCGCGGCGGGACCCACTCCGGGAGCGCCTCGATCCAGCTGAACTCCCCGTCCAGCCGGGCGCCGACCACACCGGCGGGGGTGACCAGTTCGGGTACGTCCAGCAGCCAGGCCGTGCCGACGCACGGGTGTCCGGCGAAGGGCAGGCGCACGGTGGGGGTGTAGATGTCGACGATCCCGCGCTCCGGGTCGTCCACGAACACGGTCTCGCTGAACCCGAGTTTCCCGGCCAGCGCCTGCCGGTCCGCCGGCTCGGGCAGCACCGAGCCCTCGCGGACGACGCCGAGTTCGTTGCCGTATCCGCCGTTCGCCGCGCAGAAGACACGCAGCACGTCGTAGTCAGTCACTCCGGCATTGAAGCACCCGGATCCACTTGACTTTCCCTTTACCATCCTTTGGTGTCGACTTTGAGCCGTCGAGATCAAGCCGTGCCTGTGATTCTTCCGTGCCTGGTGAATCACACCCCGCATGGGTATGAGTGAGGTAAGCCTCAGGTAAGTTAGGGCAGCCTCACCACACCATCTCGCTGGGAGCCTGCATGCGTGCCGTCCGACTCACCGTCACCGCCGCCGCCACCGCGGCGGCTCTGACCGCCCTCTCGGCCTGCACGGCGAAGAGCGACGCCAAGGGCAGTGACGCGATCCAGGTGACCGCCGCCGACTCCCGGTGCGGGACGTCGGCCACGTCGGTGCCGGCCGGGCACGTCACCCTCGCCATCGAGAACAAGGGCTCCCAGGCCACCGAGGTCGAGATCCTCTTCCCCGACGACCGGATCGTCTCCGAGAAGGAGAACATCGGGCCGGGGACCAGGTACACGCTGACCGCCGAGGTGAAGGCCGGGTCCTACGAGATAGCCTGCCGGCCCGGGATGAAGGGGCACGGCATCCGGCAGAAGCTCACCGTCACCGGCTCCGGCACGGTCGCCGAGCGCAGCCCGGCGCTCGACAAGGCCGTCGCCGACTACCGCGAGTACGCCCAGGAACAGGCCGACGCCACGGTGCCGCTCGCGCGGACCTTCGCCGACGCCGTCAAGGCCGGCGACCTGGACGCCGCCAGGAAGGCGTACTCCCCCTCGCGGCTCGGCTGGGAGCGCACCGAGCCGATCGCCGAGTCCTTCGGTGACATCGACCCGAAGACCGACACCCGCGCCGACGGCCTGGAAGAGGGCCAGAAGTGGACCGGCTGGCACCGGCTGGAGAAGTCCCTGTGGGCCGACAAGAAGGCCGGTGCCACGGAGGCGGCGCTCGCGGACCAGCTCGTCGCCGACCTGACGGACTGGCAGAAGCGGGTCGGCAGGGCCGAGATCACCCCGACCTCCATGGCCAACGGCGCCAAGGAACTTCTCGACGAGGTCGCCACCGGCAAGGTCACCGGTGAGGAGGACCGTTACTCCCACACCGACCTGGTCGACTTCAAGGCCAACGTCGAGGGCGCCCAGAAGGCGTACGAGCTGCTCAAGCCGGTCGCCGCGAAGAACGACCAGGCGCTGACCGCCGAACTCGACAAGCAGTTCGCCGCCCTGGACACCCTGCTCGACACGTACCGCACCGACAAGACGTCGTACGACTTCGTGTCCTACGACAAGGTCACCAAGGACCAGCGCAAGGAGCTGTCCGACGCGGTCAACGCCCTCGCCGAGCCGCTGTCCAAGCTCGCCGCGGCCGTCGTCAAGTAAGGGGCGGGACATGAACGAGAAGGCGACTCCCTCGCGGCGGGCGCTCATCGGCTGGGGCGGTGCCGGGCTCGCGCTCGGCGCGGCGGTGGCCGGGGGCGCGGTGGCGATGGCCGAGGCCGGCCAGGACGTGGACCCGGCCGCCGCATCCGAGGCCGGGGGCGCGGTGCAGTTCCACGGCGCGAACCAGGCCGGTATCGCCACGCCCGTCCAGGACCGGCTGCACTTCGCCGCGTTCGACGTGCAGACCGACGACCGGGCCGCGTTCGTCCAGCTGCTGAAGGACTGGACCGCGGCGGCCCGCCGGATGACCGCCGGGAAGGCGTTCGGCGAGGGGGCGTACGGCGGGCTCGCCGAGGCGCCGCCGGACGACACCGGTGAGGCGCTCGGGCTCCAGCCGTCCCGGCTGACCCTGACGATCGGCTTCGGCCCCTCCCTGTTCGAGAAGTTCGACCTCGCCGGACAGCGGCCGGCCGCGCTCGTCGACCTGCCGAAGTTCCCCGGGGACAACCTCGACAGGTCCCGGACCGGCGGCGACCTGTGCATCCAGGCCTGCGCCGACGATCCGCAGGTCGCCGTGCACGCCATCCGCAACCTCGCCCGGATCGGCTTCGGCAAGGTCGCCGTCCGCTGGTCCCAACTCGGCTTCGGCAAGACCTCGTCGACCACCCCGGACGCCCAGACCCCGCGCAATCTCATGGGGTTCAAGGACGGCACCCGCAACATCGCGGGGACCGAGACCGACCGGCTGAAGAAGTTCGTCTGGGCGCAGGAAGGGGACGGTCCGGCCTGGATGACCGGGGGGTCGTACCTGGTCGCCCGGCGCATCCGCATGAACATCGAGACCTGGGACCGTGCGTCGCTCCAGGAGCAGGAGGACGTGTTCGGGCGGGACAAGGGCGAGGGCGCCCCGGTCGGCAAGGCCAAGGAGCACGACGAGCCGTTCCTGAAGGCGATGAAGCCCGACGCGCATGTGCGCCTCGCGCATCCCGACTCCAACGGCGGGATCACCATCCTGCGCCGGGGCTACTCGTTCACCGACGGCACCGACGGGCTCGGGCGGCTGGACGCCGGGCTGTTCTTCCTCGCCTACATGCGTGACGTACGCAAGGGGTTCATCCCGTTGCAGCGCAGGCTGTCCGCCTCCGACGCGCTCAACGACTACATCCAGCACGTGGGTTCGGCGGTCTTCGCGGTTCCGCCCGGCGTCCGGGACAAGGACGACTGGTGGGGCCGGACGCTGTTCTCCGATTCCGCCGGGTCCTCCGATTCCGCCAAGGGGGCGTGAGCCGTGTTCTCCAACTACCTGATCGGTCTGCGGGAGGGCCTGGAGGCCTCGCTCGTCGTCTGCATCCTCATCGCCTACCTGGTCAAGACCGGGCGGACGGACGCCCTGAAGCCGATCTGGATCGGTATCGGCGTGGCCGTGCTCATCGCCATGGGCTTCGGTTGCGCGCTCGAATTCGGCTCCCAGGAGCTCACGTTCGAGGCGCAGGAGGCGCTCGGCGGGTCGCTGTCCGTCATCGCGGTCGGCCTGGTGACGTGGATGGTGTTCTGGATGCGGCGCACCGCCCGGCACCTGAAGTCGGAGCTGCACGGCAAGCTCGACGCGGCCCTCGCGATGGGCACCGGCGCACTGGTCGCCACCGCCTTCCTCGCCGTCGGCCGCGAGGGGCTGGAGACCGCGCTGTTCGTGTGGGCGTCCGTGCACGCGGCCAGCGACGGCACCCCGCGCCCGCTGGTCGGCGTGGCCCTCGGCCTGGCCACCGCCGTGTTCCTCGGCTGGCTCTTCTACCGGGGCGCCCTGAAGATCAACCTGGCCAGGTTCTTCACCTGGACCGGCGGCATGCTGGTGGTGGTCGCGGCGGGCGTGCTGGCGTACGGCTTCCACGACCTCCAGGAGGCCGACTGGATCCCCGGGCTGACGAACCAGGCCTTCGACATCAGCGGCACCGTCCCGCCGGACAGCTGGTACGGGACGCTGCTGAAGGGCGTGTTCAACTTCCAGCCCGATCCGACCGTGCTCCAGGTCACGGTGTGGCTGCTGTACCTGGTCCCCACGCTCGTACTCTTCTTCGCCCCGGTAGGGTTCGCCTCCGGGAAGGGGAAGGTGAAGGCACCTGATGACGCACCTGACGACCAGGGATCGCGGCCCTCGACGGCTCCGCGGGCGTGACCGGAACGCGCTCCTCGCGGTCTCGCTGACCGCCCTGTCACTGACGGCGAGCGGCTGCGTGGTGGTGCACGGGGAGCGCGAGGTGCTCCCCACCACCACCCGCGCCGAGGCGGCGAAGGCACTGCGGCAGTTCACGGACGCGTACAACAAGGCCGACAAGGCGTACGACGGTTCCCTGGACGCGGACCGCACGACCGGCGCCCTCGCCGACATCGACTCCGCGCGTCTGAAGGCCGGGCACATCAACAGCCCCGGCGGCAACTCGGGCCACTCCGCGCTGGAGTTCGACGACGTCACTTACACCATCCCCAAGAAGGCGGGCTGGCCGCGCTGGTTCGTCGCCGACGCGCACGGCAACAAGGGCGGAGACGACCGCTGGCTGCTGGTCTTCACCCGCGACAGCCTCTCCGAACCGTTCCAGGTGGCGTATCTGACGCTGGTCGCCCCGGGCGACGTACCGAAGTTCAGGACCGACAAGGACGGCTGGGCCGAGGCAGTACCGGCGAACAGCACCCGACTCGCGGTTCCCCCGGGCGAGTTGGGCCGGGACTACGTCACGTACCTGAAGAGCGGCGGTCCGGTCTTCGCGGCCGGCGCGCACACCAGCGGCTGGCGGGCGGACCGCAGGAAGTCGACCAAGCCGGGGCTCGCCACCCAGTACATCGACGAGCCGCTCACCGACGGCGACTACGCCCCGCTCGCGCTGCGCACCGCCGACGGCGGGGCGCTGGTGTTCTTCGCCACCCGCTACTACGCCAAGCAGACCGCGGCCGCGGGCACCTCGGTGCCGGCCCAGAACCAGGACGTCAAGGCCCTCACCAAGGGTGAGATCAAGCAGTCGCTGACGATGCAGTTCGTCTCCAACCAGGTCGCCCTGGACCCGGCGGGCACCGGAAAGGTGTCGGTCCTCGGGCGTATCCAGGGGCTGACGTCCGCGCAGGGGTCCTGACCCTCCGCACAGGGGCCTGAGGGGCCTCGCGAGGGGCGTTCAGCGCCGCAGCGGCCAGGCGACGGCCGCCTGGCCGGGCTCCTCGCCGGCGTGCCGGGCGCAGGCGTCGGTGAGGGTCTCCAGCAGGCTCAGCGGGTCGGGCAGGGCGTGCTCGGGGCCGCGTACCCAGTGCACGCGCCGGTCGTCGTCGCCGGGCAGCCGGGCGGGCGGCACGAGGACGTACGACCCCCGGCAGTGCCAGCGCAGGCCGGGGTGCTCGGCCATGGTCTCGGGGTGGCAGTCCAGTTCGCACGGCCACCACTCGTCCTCGTCCTCGGGGGTGCCGCGGGTGAGGGTGAAGAACAGCATGCGGCCGTCGTCGCTCTCGGCGACCGGGCCGACCTCCACGCCGCTCGCGAGCAGCCGCTCCAGCGCCTGCCGGCCGGCTTCCAGCGGGACGTCCAGGACGTCGTGGGTCATGCCGGTCGCGGTGATGAAGTTGGCCTGCGGCTGGTGCCGCGCCCAGCGTTCGATCTGGGCGCGGTCGGTGGTGGACTGCGTCTGCCAGGCGAACGACACCGGGTGCCGGGCGGGGGTCGGGCAGCCCACGCGGTCGCAGGAACAGCCGTAGCCGGGGGCGGGGTGGGCGGCGGGGGCCAGCGGGAGGCCGGCGGCCGCGGCGGCGAGCAGCAGGTCCTCGCGGTCGTCGGCGGCGGCTGTCTCCTTCGGACGGCGTCCGAGCAGCCACTGGGAGAGTTTGCCCTGCCGACCGCTCCGGCCGCCGAACGTCGCGCTCATCTGTCGCCCTCGCCTCGCTGTGGTCCCGACAGCATGCCTTATCGTCCCATCTGGGCGTGAAGGGGGGTACGGGGGGCGGGAGCGTATTGCGGTGGTGAGGGGGGATTGCGGGGATTGCAAGCTCTCGCGTCTGCGGCGGCTCTCGCGGGGGTTACAGGGGCTCGCGCCCGTTACTCCTTGCGCTCCCTCGGCGGCCACGGGTCCCCCCAGTCCGCGTCCCGTGCCGCCCGGTAGAGCTCGCCGTGGCGTTTGGTGACCGTCGTCCGGCGCAGTTGCTCGTCGGGCTCGCACAGGTCGAGCAGGACCTGGCCCTTGCGGATCTGGGGCCGGCGGACCACCCGGGCCGGGGCGGGGGTGGCCGGGAGGCGGGTGGCGGCGACGTAGCTGAACTTCTCGTCCTCGTAGGGCAGCGAGCCGCCCTTGACCTGGCGGTGCAGGGAGGAACGGCTGACCCGGACCGAGAAGTGGCACCAGTCCGCGCCGGGGACGATCGGGCAGGCGGCGCTGTGCGGGCAGGGCGCGGCGATCCGGAACCCGGCCGCGACGAGGCGGTCCCGGGCCTCGATGATCCGGGCGTAGCCGGCCGGGGTGCCGGCCTCGACGATCACCACGGACCGCGCGGCGGCCGCGGCGGCGGTGACGAGGGCGGCCCGGTCGGCCTCGTCGAGTTCGTTCAGGACGTACGACACCGTGACCAGGTCGGTGCTCTCGATGGTGAGCGCCGCTCCGATCCGGGAGCGCCGCCACGACGCCTGGCGCAGTGCCGGGTTCGCCGCGGCGATCTCCCGGCCGAGGGCCAGCGCGGGCTCGGCCCAGTCGAGGACCGTCACCGGCCGTACCCCGGCCCAGGTGTCGGTCACCGCCCAGGTGGCCGCGCCCGTCCCGCCGCCGACGTCCACGTGGCTGTCCGGCGCCCAGCCCTCGGGCAGCGTGTCGGCGAACTCGGCCAGCGCCGACCGTACCGCCTCGAAGGTCGCCGGCATCCGGTACGCCGCGTAGGCCACCACGTCGGCCCGGTCCCGCAGGATCGGTGCGTCGGTCGGGGTGGCGCCGCGGTAGTTGGCGATCAGCCGGTCGACCGCGCCGACGGCCTGCCGGGGCGGCAGGCCGTCCAGGAGGTGACCGAGGGTGGCACGGAGCCGGTCGGCCGGAACGGCGGAGTCCGGGGTCCCGGCGGCCGGGGTCTCGGGGTCCGGGGTCTCGGGGTCCGGGGTCTCGGGGTCCGGCGCTGCGGAGCCCTGGGCTGCGGGGTGGTTCACCCGGCGATTGTATGGACAGCCCGGGCGAGGCGGGTCGCCGCGGCGGCGCGGGGTGCGCTGTCCGCGGGGCGCCGCACCGGGTGCACGGTGTTGGCCAGCAGGACCAGGAAACTGTCCGTGGCCCGGTCGAGGACCAGGCTCGTCCCCGTGAACCCGGTGTGCCCGGCCGCGCCCCGCCCCGCCAGTTCGCCCATGAACCAGGGCTGGTCGACGACGAACCCCAGCCCGGGCGGGCTCAGCAGCAGGTCCACGAAGTCGGGGCCGAGGATGCGGGCCGGCCCGTAGGCGCCGCCCGCGAGCAGTGCGCGGCAGAAGACCGCCAGGTCGCGCGCGGTGGCGAACAGACCCGCGTGCCCCGCCACCCCGCCCAGCGCCCAGGCGTTCTCGTCGTGCACGACACCGCGCAGCATTCCCCGGTCCACCTTGGCCCACGGCCGCCGCTGGTCCTCGGTGGCCGCCGCGCCGGGGCAGGGCCCGAAGTCGGTGGCGGTCATCCCGAGCGGGCGGGTGATGCCGTCGCGGACGAGGACGTCGAGGGTGCGGCCGGAGATGCGCTCCAGGACGTGCTGGAGCAGCAGCATGTTCAGGTCGGAGTAACGGTGGACGCCGGGTGCGGAGCTGGGTGCCTCGGCGCGCAGCAGGTCGAGGCGGGCGGTGTCGTCCGGGCAGTCGTACAGGGGGAGTTCGGGGCGCAGGCCGGAGGTGTGGGTGAGGAGCTGGCGGACGGTGATGCCGTGGGCGGCGGCCGCGTGGAAGTCGGGGAGGTAGGCGCCGACGCGGGCGTCGATCCCGAGGGTGCCGCGTTCCAGCTGCTGCACGGCGGCGACCGCGGTGAAGAGCTTGGTGAGGGAGGCCACGTCGAAGGGGGTGTCGACGGTCATCGGGACCCGGGCGGCGGGCGGCGGTTCGACACCGGCGTCGGTCTCGGGGTCGTACCCGGACCAGCGCACGGCCCAGCCCGCGGCCTGCTGCACGGCGATCACGGGTCCGCGGCCGGCGACCACGACGGCCCCCGCCGCCCAGGGCCGTTCCCCGGTGGTCAGGTCGCGCACCTCGCGGACGAGGTGTCTGAGTTCCGCTGGGTCGAGACCGGCCCGTTCCGGTGTCTCGACGCGCAGTCTCGGCACGCTCAGCGCTCTTCCGCCTTTCTCGGCTCCGCCCGAACGGGGACACCCCCATTCTCCGTTCCCGCACGGGTGTTCGCCCGCACGTCCCAAGGACGGCACATTCCCACGAAGCAGGCCAGTGCCACCAGTGCCCCCGCCAGTTGGACGATCGCCATGGGCACGGCGGTTCTCTCCCCGGCGATCCCGACCAGCGGCGAGGCGACCGCGCCGACCAGGAACGACGTGGTGCCGAGCAGTGCGGACGCGGAACCGGCGGCGTGCCGGGTGCGCAGCAGGGCGAGGGACTGGGCGTTGGGGAGGGTGACACCCATCGCGGACATCAGGACGAACAGGGCGGCGGCGACGGGGGCGAGCCCGACCGGGCCGAGGGCGCCGGTGGACATCAGCAGCAGGGCGGTGGCCGCGAGGACGGTCACCACCAGGCCCGTGCCGAGCACCTTGTCGAGGCCGACCCGGCCGACCAGCAGCTTGCCGTTGACCTGCCCGGCGATCAGCAGCCCGACGGAGTTGAGGCCGAAGAGCAGGCTGAAGGTCTGGGGGGAGGCGCCGTAGATCTCCTGGATCACGAAGGGCGAGGCGCTTATGTAGGCGAAGAGGGCGGCGAAGGCGAAGCCGCCCGTGAGCATGTAGCCGGTGAAGGGGAGGTCGGCGAGGAGGGTGCGCATGGCGCGTACGGCCCCGGCCGCTCCCCCGGCGTTCCGGGCGGCGGGCGGCAGGGTCTCGGGGAGCTTGACCCAGACCAGCGCGGCGAGCGCCGCTCCGACGACGGTGAGGACGACGAAGACGCCCCGCCAGTCCGTCACCCGCAGGAGCTGCCCGCCGATCAGCGGGGCCACGATCGGGGCCGCCCCGGAGACCAGCATCAGGGTGGAGAAGAAGCGGGCCATGGCGTCCCCGTCGTACAGGTCGCGTACGACGGCCCGGGCGATGACGATGCCCGCGGCGCCCGCGAGGCCCTGGGCGAGCCGGAAGGCGACCAGGGTCTCGACGTTCGGCGCGAGGGCGCACAGGGCGGTGGCGACGACGTAGACGGCGAGGCCTGTCAGCAGCGGGCGGCGGCGTCCCCAGCGGTCGCTCATCGGGCCGACGGCGAGCTGGCCCAGGGCCATGCCGGCGAGGCAGGCGGTGAGGGTGAGCTGGACGGTGGCGGCGGGGGCGTGCAGGGAGCGGGTGACCTCGGGCAGCGAGGGAAGGTACATGTCCATCGCCAGCGGGGGCGTCGCGGTGAGCCCGCCGAGGAGCAGGACGAGGAGGAGTCCGGCGCGGCGGGCGGCGGGCGGCGCGGCCGCGGTGCCACGGGGTACGGCGGTGTCATGGACGCCTGGTGTCGTCGGCGCCGGCTGCTCGGGCATGTTCCCCCCACTGCGTAGGTGTCGCGGTACGGGTCCGCTCTTGCTGGACCCGGTCGGCCCCCGCATATGCTCTCAGCTCGTACGGACTGCCTGGAAACACATGAGCGAGGGTGGGGCTGCCGGGATGGCTGAGCAGAGTGTGCGGTGGGGGATCCTGGCGACGGGCGGGATCGCGGCCGCCTTCGCGGCCGACCTGGTGGATCTGCCCGACGCGGAGATCACGGCGGTGGCCTCGCGGTCGCCGGAGTCGGCACGGGCCTTCGCGGAGCGGTTCGGGATCGAGCGGGCCTACGGCGACTGGGAGTCACTGGCCCGGGACGAGGACGTCGACGTCGTGTACGTCGCCACTCCGCACTCGGCGCACCGGGCGGCCGCCGGGCTGTGCCTGCGGGCAGGGCGCAACGTGCTGTGCGAGAAGGCGTTCACGGTCAACGGCCGGGAGGCCGAGGAACTCGTCGCGCTGGCGAAGGAGCACGACCGCTTCCTGATGGAGGCGATGTGGACGTACTGCAACCCGCTGGTGCGGCGGCTGACGGCGCTGGTCGCGGACGGGGCGGTCGGGGAGGTGCGGACCGTGCAGGCGGACTTCGGCCTCGAGGGCCCGTTCCCGCCGTCGCACCGGCTGCGGGACCCGGCGCTGGGCGGGGGCGCACTGCTCGACCTGGGCGTGTACCCGGTGTCGTTCGCGCACCTGCTGCTCGGTGAACCGGACGGGATATCCGCGCGAGCGGTGCTCTCGGAGGAGGGCGTCGATCTCCAGACGGGTGCACTGCTCTCCTGGGAGAGCGGCGCTCTCGCCCTGGTGCACTGCTCCATCGTCGGCGGTACCGGCAACGGCGCCTCGGTCACCGGCTCGCACGGCCGGATCGACATCCCGGACGGCTTCTTCCACCCCGAGCGCTTCGTCCTGCACCGCGACGGCCGCGACCCGGAGGAGTTCGTGATGGACCCGGCCGACGGCCCGCGCAACACCCTGCGCCACGAGGCCCGGGAGGTCATGCGCGCCCTGCGGGCCGGCGAGAAGGAGTCCCCGCTCGTCCCGCTCGACGGCACCCTGGCCGTGATGCGCACCCTGGACACGCTCCGCGACCAGATCGGGGTGCGCTACCCCGGGGAGGCGTGACCTGACCCGGCCGCCCTCCGTAGGGTGCGGGCCCATGGATGCCAAGCAATCGAGGATCGCGGTGGTCACCGGTGCCGGTTCGGGGATCGGGCGGGCCGTCGCCGTCGAGCTGCTGACGGCCGGCTGGTCGGTGGCGCTGGCCGGGCGGCGGCCGCGGACGCTGGAGGAGACGGCGGCGCTGGTGCCCGGGGGCGCCGCCGTCGCCGTCCGCACGGACGTGGCGGTGCCGCAGGACGTCGACGGGCTGTTCGCGGCGACCGTGGAACGGTTCGGACGGGTCGACCTGCTGTTCAACAACGCCGGGACGTTCGGGCCCGGCGGGGTGGCCGTCGAGGACCTGTCGTACGAGGCGTGGCGGCACGTCGTGGACACGAACCTCAACGGGGCGTTCCTGTGCGCGCAGGCCGCGTTCCGGCAGATGAAGGAGCAGGAGCCGCAGGGCGGGCGGATCATCAACAACGGGTCGATCTCGGCGCACACGCCCCGCCCGCACTCCGTCGCCTACACCGCGACCAAGCACGCGCTGACGGGGCTCACCAAGTCGCTCTCCCTGGACGGGCGGCCCTACGGGATCGCGGTCGGGCAGATCGACATCGGCAACGCGGCCACCGACATGACGGCCCGTATGGAGACCGGCGCGCTGCAGGCGAACGGGGAGATCGTCCCGGAACCGGTGATGGACGTGGCCGACGTGGCGCGCACCGTGCGGCACATGGCCGAGCTGCCCCTGGCCGCGAACGTGCAGTTCGCGACGGTGCTGGCGACCGCGATGCCGTACGTGGGGCGGGGCTGAACCGCCGTTCAGTCAGGGCCTTCGCGATCTATACAAGCGGAATCCCCACCTCCGCGGTATTGCGGCCGGTAACAGGCCTATGCTCGACTCTTCTCCACCAGAACTTCACACTTGGAGCTCTGGGGTTCCGCCGACCACTCCGAGGGGGAGGCGGCAGCCGCTCCACCGGACCGGGTGGGGGTGGACCCGCGTGGACCGCGGGTACGCACCGGTGGGTGGGGCGGCTGCCGCAAGACGTCAACTCCCCTGCACGTCATGCGAGTCGGGCCCGGCGCTCGCATCGGGCACGGCCTTCGCACCGGGCACAGCCTTCGCACCGGCCCCGGCGGCGACCGTCGCGCGGCGGCGCCGGCGCAGCGCCCAACCCCCGGCGCCCAGCAGCGCCAGCGTGACCGCCCCGCCCTCGGCGAGCCGCCACGGCGAAGGGCCGGACGACATCGCCGCCGCCCCCGTACCGGACGCCCCCGCGGCCCCCTCGGCCCCCGAGGCCGACGGGCCCGCGCTCGCCCCGCCCTCGCTCAGCGGATCGACCAGCACCCCCACCGGCCGCGCCGCGCCCCCCTTGCCGAAACCCCAGTCGAGGAGCGCCGCGGTCTCCTCGTACACGGCGTTGGTGCCGGGGGCCGGGTGCATGACGGTGACCAGCAGGGTGCGGCCGCCCCGGGTGGCCCCGCCGGTGAAGGTGTTGCCCGCGTGGCTGGTGTAGCCGTTCTTGACGCCGAACAGGCCCTGGTAGACGTCGAGTCCCCAGGCGCCGGTGAGCAGGCGGTCGGTGTTCTGGATCTGGAAGGTCTTCCTGCCGCCCGCCGGGAAGTTCGCGGTCCTCGTCCCGCAGTAGCCCCGGAACTCGTCGTCCTTCAGCCCGTGCCGGGCGAAGAGCGTCAGGTCGTACGCGGACGACAGCTGGCCCGGGTGGTCGAAGCCGTCCGGGCTGACCACATGGGTGTCCAGGGCCTGCAGGTCGACCGCCTTGGCCTGCATCTCGGCGACGGTCTTCGCGATCCCGCCGTTCATGTGGGAGAGGACGTGCACGGCGTCGTTGCCGGAGCGCAGGAAGACGCCCTGCCACAGCTGCTCGACGGTGTAGGTGATGCCGGGCTTGATCCCGACCAGGCTGGAACCGGACGGGACGTCGGCGAGGTCGGAGTCCTTGACCTGGTAGCGCCCGCTGCGCTCGAACTTCTTCAGCACGGTGTCCGCGAACAGCATCTTCAGGGTGGACGCGGGCGGCAGCCGCCGGTGCGCGTCGTACGAGGCGAGCACCTCCCCGCTCTCGCAGTCGGCCAGCAGCCAGGCCCGGGCGGTGATCTTCCTGGGGAAGCCGGCGGCGCCGCTCAGCTGTACGCCGCCGCGGGCCAGCCGCTCGCCGCCTATCGCCGTGGTGGCGGAGGCGGGGGTCGCCGAGAGGACGGGCAGGGCGGCGGCCGTCAGTCCGAGGGCGGCACGCCGGGTCAGCCGAGAGGAATCGCGCATCCCGGGACCGTACACCGCG
>NZ_JBEYFC010000014.1:0-40449 GCF_040634175.1 Streptomyces sp. NPDC007162 | reverse complement strand
CCAGGCGGGCGGCCGGGGCGCCCAAGGTCCCCACCCATAACCAGACCAACGACCCAACTGGCCACCAGTCACGGCAAGCACCGTTGCAGTGCTAAGGCGTGTTGTGAAAGTGGATCTTGACGCTGGTACTGGTGCTGCTGCCCCGGCTGCAGGCACGCCGGCTCGCGAAGATCAGCGTGCTGCGCGGTGAGTTCCGGGTCCGGGTGGACGATTCCGGTGCGGGTCACCACGGGCGACACCCCGACGATCGTGGGGTGGGGGTCGCTGCCGCGCTATGCGGAGACGGCCGAGCTGTTCGTCATGCTCAGCACCGACATGAACGCCACAGGACTCACCATGCTGCCCAAGCGCGGCATCCAGGCCCCGACCGACGCCGACCGGCTCCGGACGGTACTTGACCGCCGTGCAGCGGTCTTCCGCGCGAGGGGCGGCCTGACCGAACACGTTCAAACGGATAGACGATCAAGGGCAACGCAAGACCCCCTCTTTGTGATGCCGGTGCCAGACTGCGCCTCCGTACACCTGATCTATTGGGGGAATGGTGGGCTCGTCACGCTTCGTCGCCTTGGCCGCGAGCATGCTGGTCATCGTGGGCGTTCTGGCCGGAGCGCCGGCCGCTGCGGCGGACACCGGGCAGCCCAGGACGTTGTACGTGCAGGACGTCGACTGGTGCAGCGACACGGGCCCGGGCACGCAGGGCGTGCCGCTCTGCTCGGTGCAGGCCGCCGCCGACGTGGTTGTGCCGGGCCAGACGGTCGACATCGTCGGCCCCCCGCGCCACGGCGGGAGGGTGACCCTCACCCGGTCCGGCACTTCCTCCGCGCCGATCACCTTCCAGGGCGTCTCCTCCGACCCCATCGGCACCTCGGCCGCCCTGATCCTGCCGCCGCTCCTGGGCGGAACGATCACCCTGTCGGGCGTGCACGACGTCCACGTCTCCTACCTCCAGCTGGACCACACCACGACCGACGCCGTCGACGTCAGGGGCTCGCAGGACGTGGTGCTCGACCGTCTGTTCATCGCCCAGCAGGGCCCCCAGGACGGGACCGAGGCCACCGACGGGGTCTCCGTCGACGGCGCCTCGTCGGATGTCACCGTCTCCCGCAGCCAGATCTACGACAGTCACGGGAACGCCGTCCAGGTCGCGTCCGGCGCGCACGACGTCACCGTGACGACCAACGAGCTCGAAGGCAGCAGATACGCCGAGATCGCGGTCAGCGGCACCGCCACCGCGGATCTGACGGGCAACACGCTGGACGACGCGTGCGGGCCGGGCCTCACCATTGACGGCGGTTCCTCCGCGACGGTGGAGAACAACGTCTTCACGGGCGCCGGGCACGGCACCGTCTGTCCCGCCCCGACGGCCCCCGTGTTCTCCGCCGCCGCCGACTCGGCGGCCTCCGTGACCGCCGACTACAACGCCTTCGCGCCCGGCAACGGCCGGACCGAGTACTCCTGGGGCGGCATCGGCTACACCACGGCCGCCGCCTTCACCGCGGCCACCGGCCAGGGCGCCCACGACCTCGACCACGTCGGCTACGCATACCCAGACGCCACGGACGAGAACTCCCCGGTGATCGACTCGGCCGACGCCGATGCGCCAGGCGAACTGGCCACCGACGTGAACGGCACGCCCCGGGTCGACGACCCCCTCGTCGCGGACACCGGCACCGGCGCCCATACGACGTACGACCGCGGGGCCTTCGAGCGGCAGGACACCCTCTCCGCGCTCGGCGGTGCCACGCCGTCCAGCGGTATTGGCCCGCTCAGCGTGTCGGTGACGCCGGGCAGCGCGAAGCCCGGCTCCTGGGGTCTGCCGCAGACGTACACGGTGGACTTCGGCGACGGCAGCCCGGCCGTCACGGACGCCTCCGGGACCGTCACGCACACGTACACCACCCCCGGCGTCTACGCGGAGAAGGTCACCGTCACCGACGCCAACGGGTCCAGCGCGACCCGGACGGCGAAGGTCACCGTCGGTACGGCGACGCCCCCGGCCACGTCATTGACCGTGAGCCCGGAGATCGCCCAGGGCACCGTCGACGCGGGAACCGCCTCCCTCACGCTCGACCACTCGGACAACTGGGAGCTCGCCTCGCGCACGATCTCCTGGGGCGACGCCTCGTCCAGCAGCGTGCCCGTCACCGCGGGAGCCACGGGGCATGACTACGAGCCGTTCAGCAGCTACACGCTGACACTGACGC
This sequence comes from Streptomyces sp. NPDC007162, assembly GCF_040634175.1. Lineage (NCBI taxonomy): Bacteria > Bacillati > Actinomycetota > Actinomycetes > Kitasatosporales > Streptomycetaceae > Streptomyces > Streptomyces sp. NPDC007162. The sequence continues at coordinate 38,245 of NZ_JBEYFC010000014.1, read as the reverse complement.
AGACCGACATCTTCGGGCGTACCGCCACCGCCACCGCCACCTTCCGGCCAGCCGACTCCTACACGCCGCTGACGCCGCCGGAGTACGACTACCAGGGCACCGTCAAGGCCCATGGCCTCCTCGACCTCACCAGCAGCACCCTGCACACCGATTCGAACGGCGTCGACGCGGCCGCCCTGAGGGTCACGGTCACCGGCGGCACCGCGGGCGGCTATCTGACCCTCGATCCGTACGGCACCACGCGGCCGTCCGTCTCAGCTCTGAACTTCGCCGCGCACCAGACCACCGAGAACGGCATGACGGTCAGGACAAGCCCCTCCGGGGACGTATACCTCTTCAACGGCAGCGCGGCCTCCATCAGCGTGAAGGTCGTCACCGCCGGGATCTTCAGCCACGCCCAGTACGGGCACACCTACACGCCCGTCACCCCCGTCCGCGTGCTCGACACACGAAGCGGCACGGGTGGCGTCACCGGCCCGGTGACGTCCGGGAAGTCGATCACAGTCAGTGTCGCCGGGACCCACGGCATCCCGGCGGACGCGGCGGCCGTCGTCCTCGACGTCCAGACGACGAGCGCCCAGGCGTCCGGATCGCTCAGTGTCACCTCGCACGGCATGGCGGACTCGGCCGTCACCACGTCGTACTGGGCCAAGGGGCAGACGGTGTCGAACCTGACCGTCGTGCCGCTCGCCGACGGCAAGGTCGTGCTGCACAACAGCAGCAGCGGCTCCGTGCAGATGGTCACCGACGTCTTCGGCTACGCCGACGCGACCGGCACCGGTTCGGTCTACCTGCCGTCCACGCCCACCCGGATCCTCGATACCCGGAACGGCACCGGAACCGGTGGCCGCATCGCCAGACTCGGGGCGCACCAGACGCTGAAGCTCAGGTTCAGCGGCGTCCACGGCATCCCGTCGTCCGGCACTACGGCCGCCGACCTGGTGCTGACCGCCGTCAGCCCCGCCACCGGCGGCTACCTGACCGCCTGGGCCGACGGAACCACCCGGCCGGGTACGGCGAGCCTGGACTACGGCACCGGGCGGACGACACCGAACGAGATCACGCCCCCGGTCGGCTCGGACGGGTACGTCGACATCTACAACGGCGGCTCGGCGGCCGTGAACGTCCTCGCAGACCAGTACGGCGCGTACGTGGCCCAGTGATGCCGCAACCGCCGACAGGCCGCCTCCGCCAGGGGGTGTGGGTGGGCGAAGCCCCCCGCCCCGCGCGGGCGGAGCCCGCGCAGAAACGACGAAGGCGCCTCGGTGCTGGATTACTCGTTGGATGTACGCATCTCGGCGTCGTAGTTGTCGAGTGGCCACGGCCGTGGCCCGCGTGATGTCGTCGGGTTGGCGAATGCCCGACCCGCCGGCCGCGGCGCACCCAACAATGAAGGCTCACCCAGCTCCGTACCCAGGAGAATCTCACTACCCACTTCCGCAACAGGCCCTGGCCCGAGCTAGGCGTCGTCCTCCGTCCGGAAGAGCGGGGTCAACCTCGTCTGGACCGGCCTGCGGCGGCCGATTGCCGGGCTGACCAGCACCGCTGTAAGTGTCTGCTCCACGTACGCCCGCTGTTCCGGCAGGGTGAGGCCGTCCCACTCCGCGCGCAGGTCGACCGGCTTTCCGTGTGCGGCGGTCTGCTGCTTGATCCACCGGTTGCGATCTCGCGTCAGCCGCCGTTCCTGAGCCGTGAGTTCCTGGAGCATGGCGAAGTAGCGCTCTTTGGTGAGCAAGCATTGTTGGCGGGCCTCCTTGGCCTCCTCGATGTCCTCACGGACACGAGCAAGCCTCTCTTCGCCGTCCCACTCACGCGGCGCGGCCTCGGCCTGGCGGGCTGCTGCTTCCTCCTCGTACTTGGCGATCACAAGCTCTGTCACCGCCTTGTCGGCCTCGGGGCCGGGGATCTTTGTTCCGGCGCCGCACCCGCCCTGCCCCTTGTCCGGACATGCGTAGTAGAAGAACCCTTCGGGTTTGTTGGCGCTCTTCGGGGCCTTCATCGCTCGATGGAGAGCGCCGCACTCGTCCTTGTCGCAACGGAGAGTCCCGGTCAAAAGGTACTTGCGGGAGTTGTGCCCGTTGCCGGGCTGCATGTTCTCGCCGATGACTTCGAGCAGGGCTTCCCACTGCTCGACGGAGATGATCCTCTCCCACTGCCCGCGCACCGGTTCGCCATCGTCCCCGTAGACGATCTCCCAGCGTTCGTTCTCGGTTCCCGTGTCGGGGTTGAGAACGCGTACCTTGCGTGAACGGATTCCACAGATACGCGGATTACGCAGCACCATCTTGAGCTTGGTGGGGTTCCACGTGCTTCCACGCGGCGTCGTCACCCCGGTCTCGTTCCAGCGGACCGGGTAGGCGCGCACGGGAGCACCACCGAGGATGCCGTGTGCAGCTTCCCGTAGGAGTTTTGATTCGGTCGGGTGCAGGGTCCGCTTGTCGTCCAACCAGCCGAACGGCCGTGCTCCCCCTGTCGGGATCCCCTCACGCTCCAACGCCCTGTGCTTACGCCGTACGCGCCTGGCCGTGTCGGTGGACTGCTTGTTGCTCATCGCCACGACCACGCGCGCCGTGGCTCGCCCGTTCTCCGTGAGGAGGTCAAGGCTGCCGTTGATGTCGATGACGGGCCGGCGGTGACGCTCCACCACGTCGATGGCGTCTTCAAGGTGCCGGTTGTCGCGTGTCAGGCGGTCGATGTCGTAGACGATCAGGCCATCAAGGCTCTGGCCGTCGGGCGTCCGGCCGGACTTGAGGTCTTCCAAAGCGCCTTCGAAGACGGGGCGGACCACTCGGTAGACCACTCGGCCGTCCGGCAGGCGGACACGCTTCTTGCGCCATGCCGAGGTGTCCGGCTCGTAGTAGATGTGCACGCAGGTGCCGCCGTGCCGCGCGATCTAGTCCCGGCCGTCTCGCTCCTGCTCCTTGGTGCTCTTGATGTCGCGGCCGGTCATGGGGCCGCGTCGTTGGGCGCCGCTCTCGGACGGTTCGCCTGCGGGCTCGTCGTCGTCCTCGTACACGCGGTGGCGCGACGAGGAGTCCTTCCAGGCGTGGATGGAGGGGCCGATGAAGACGGCGCACCAGGGGGGTGCCGAGGGTGAGCGGCCCAGGCCGGCGGCTTCCGGGTCGACGCTGTGGTCCTTCGAGGTGGTGCAGTCCGCGGGGCCCAAGGGCTGACCCGGCCACGCTTCCGGGGCCGCTGGTACCAGGCCCCGGAGGTGTTCTTCGGCGGGCCGTTCGCCGTCGGTGGCCACGTCCGGCCGGCCGGGCGTTCAGGTGGAGGGCGGGTGACGGTCCGACCGGCTGATGTCAGACTCCTCTTACGGGGCGAGTCAGGACGAAACACCCTAAGGAACCGGTCATGGGTCTCGGCGTCGGGCCTGCGGGCGCGCAGCGCGGATTCCTCGCCCGTGCCTGCGTGGCGGTCGCGGTCGGGGCCGGGCTTGTGCTCAGCGGCGCCTGCGGTGGCGGCGGCGGGAGTGGAGGCGACCGGCTCAGCGTCGGCGTACTGCTGCCGGGCGGCGGGGCCTCGCGGTTCGGGCAGTTCGACCGGCCGCTCATCGAGCAGGAGCTGAAGCGGCTGTGCCCGCACTGCCCGGCGCCGGTCGTCGCGGCCACCCCCGACGCCGACGTCCAGCAGCAACAGCTCCAGGCCCTGATCACCCGGCGCGTGAACGTCCTGGTCGTGGCCGCCATCGACCCCAAGGTGCTGCGCTCGTCGGTGGAGGCCGCACACCGGGCCGGCATTCCGGTCGTCGCCTACGACCGGCTCGCCCAGGGCCCGATCTCCGGCTACGTCACCTTCGACGGCGCGACGGTCGGCCGGCTCCAGGGCCGGGCGCTGCTGACCGCCATGGGCAAGAAGGCGGACGGCGGCCGGATCGTCATGATGAACGGCGCCACCTCCGACCCGAACGCCGGGTGGTACGAGCGGGGCGCGCTCTCCGTCCTGCGGGGCAAGGTGCGGATCGGCAAGTCGTACGACACCGCGGGCTGGCGGCCGGAGAACGCCTACACCGACATGACCGGTGCCATCGCCGCCCTGGGCGCCGGCCGTATCGACGGTGTCCTCGCCGCCAACGACAGCCTCGCCGGCGCGGTCATCTCGGCACTGGACGCCAGTGCGGTCCGGCCGCTGCCCCCGGTGACCGGGCAGGACGCGGACCTGGCGGCCGTACAGCGGATCGTGGCGGGCCGCCAGTACATGACCGTCTACAAGCCCTACCGGGCCGAGGCCGCCGCCGCGGTCCGGATGGCCGTCGCCCTGGGCCGCGGCGACCCGGTCACCTCGGTGGCCACCGGCACCGTGGCCGGCCCGACCAGGAGGAAGATCCCGTCGGTACTGCTGCCGTCGTACCCGGTGACAGCCGGCACGATCAAGGACACGCTGGTGACGGACGGTATATACCGTATCGACCAGATATGTACGCCTAAACTCCGGTCCGCCTGCGCCAAGGCGGGACTCACCCGATGAGCCCGCTCCACGGGTGAGGGAGGTGGTGGCTCCGTGGTTCAGCCCCTGCTGGCGCTGCACGGCGTCTGCAAACGGTTCGCTGCCGTCGAGGCGCTGGTGGACGTCGACCTGGAGATCAGGGCCGGAGAGGTGGTCGCGCTGGTGGGCGGCAACGCCGCCGGGAAGTCCACGCTGGTCAAAGTGATCTCCGGGGTCGTGACCCCCGACAAGGGCACCATCGAGTGGGAGGGCCGCGCCGTCCAGATCAAACGCCCGCACGACGCCCGTTCCCTCGGCATCGCGACCGTCTACCAGGACCTCTCGATGTGCGGGAACCTCGACGTCGTCGGCAACCTCTTCCTCGGCCGGGAGATCCACCACCACGGCATCCTGGACGAGGCGGAGATGGAGCACCGTGCCCGCGAGGTCCTGCGGATACTGCCCCTGCACATCCCCGACCTGCGGGCCCCGCTCGCCACCCTGACCGGCGGCCAGCGGCAGGTCGTCGCGATCACCCGGTCCTTCCTCAGCGAGCCCCGCCTGCTGCTCCTCGACGAACCCACCGCCTCCCTCGGCCTCGAACAGGCCAACCAGCTCCTCGACCTGATCGAGGACCTTCGCGACCGAGGTGCCGGGGTGCTGCTCATCAGCCACAACATGGGGGACATCAAGGCCGTCGCGGACCGGGTCGCCGTGCTGCGCCTCGGCCGCAACAACGGCCTCTTCAACGTGGGGACCACCTCCCAGGAACAGATCATCGGCGCCATCACGGGGGCGGCGGACCACTCCGGCCGGCCCCGCCGCCCGGCCGACCCGGAGGAGACCTGGCCGTGAGGGGCGGGTACCGGGGCCGGCTCACGGCGTCCGCGGGCACGGCGCGCCGACGGCTGCGCGAGGGCGGCCTCGGACCGGCCCCGGTGCTGCTCGCCCTCGCCGTGATCTGGGCGGTCTTCCAGGGCCTCAACGCCAACTTCCTCTCGCCGCGCAACCTCTCCGTGCTCAGCGTGGACATCGTGGGGACCGGGACGGTCGCCGTCGGGGTCGTCTTCGTCCTGCTGATCGGCGAACTCGATCTGTCGGTGGGTTCGCTGGCCGGTCTGTCGGGTGCCCTGTTCGCGACGCTGAACGTGAACCAGGGGATGCCGGAGTGGCTCGCCGTGCTCGTCGCGGTGGCGGCGGGTGCCGCCGCCGGCGCCTTCCACGGGTTCGTGTACACCAAGACCGGGGTGCCCGCCTTCGTCGTGACCCTCGCGGGACTGCTGGCCTGGGACGGTCTGATGCTCTACCTGCTGGGCCCGGAGACCTCCATCGGCTTCAGCGGGGACGGTCTGGTCGCCGCACTGACCAGCCGGTACTTCGGCGCCGCGGCCGCCACCTGGGGCCTGGCGGTGCTCGGCACGGCGTGCTACCTCGGGGCCTGCCTGCGCGACAGCGGACGGCGCGCCGCCCTCGGGCTGCCGCACCGGCCGACGGGCGTCATCTGCGTCCGCGCCGCGCTGCTCGCGGTGGTCGCCTTCGCCGTCGCGTACGTCCTGTCCCGCTTCGAGGGCCTGCCCCTCGCTCTTCTGATCTTCCTCGTGGTCCTCGTCTGCTCGGATCTCCTGCTGCGCCGCACCTCCTACGGGCGGCAGGTGCTCGCCCTCGGCGGTGGCGCGGAGGCCGCCCTGCGCGCCGGGGTCCCGGTGGCGCGGGTCCGGATCTCGGTGTTCCTGGTGTCCGGGGCGCTGGCCGCGGTCGGCGGGCTGTTCGTCGCCTCCCGGCTCACCTCGGCGACCCCGGCTCCCGGCTCCGGCATGCTGCTGGTCAACGCGATCGCCGCCGCCGTCATCGGCGGCACCAGCCTCTTCGGGGGCCGCGGCTCGACCTGGTCGGCGCTGCTGGGCGTCCTCGTCATCCAGTCGATCGCCTCGGGCATGGCGCTCCTGGGGGTCCAGCCCGCGGTCCAGTTCATGATCACCGGCGGCGTCCTGCTGATCGCGGTCGTCTCCGACGCCCTGACCCGCCCTGGGGCGTCGCCCCGGGAACGGGCCTAGCGGCCACACGGGCGGGCGTACGCCCTTGACGAGGCGCGGGGTGCGGCCGGGGGGACCGGCGAGGGCCGGCCACTGGCCGAGGGCTGCCGGCCACTGGCGAGGGCTGTGGGCCAGGAACCGGCAGGGATCAGCCACAGGCCGGCGGGCGGGCCGGGGACCGCAGGGCCGGACCACTGACCGGCGGAGCCACGCCACCGCCCCGGCGGGACCCTGCCGGGGACCCGGCGCGACCAGCGGACAGCGCGAGGAGTGGATCTTCGACAGCAGGAGCCATGTCTTCCTCGGCGAGCGCTCGTCCGTCTGCACCGACTGGAGGGGCCGGGGGCCGCTCGCCGTCGGTTGAGCGGAGAAGGACGCGGCGGGATCCTTGGAGCGGGTGCGGGTACCCGGACACCCGGAGGCACCATGGACGCACGCGTACCGGAGGACCTGGCGGTCGTCGTCGACGCCGGCGGGGCGGTCCTCGTGTGGAGCGCCGGTGCCCGGCACCTGCTCGGCTACGAACCCGCCGAGGTCGTCGGCCGACCGGCCCGGACCCTGCTCGCCGGGCGCCTGCCCCCGTCCGCGCGCCGCCACCTCGCCGCCGGGAACCGCTGGTCCACCGAGGTGGCGCTGCGGCACCGCAACGGCGACCGGGTCGTCGTACGCCTCCAGGGCACCCCGCTGGCCGCCGGGCCCGGCCGGCCGCTCTGGCTGGTGACCGGCGCGGCGCGGACGGCCGTGAGCGGACGCGGCGAGGCGGGGGCGGCGGCCCTGTGGGACCTCACGCTGGCCCAGCTGCCGATGCCGGTGGCGATCTACGACCGGGACGCCCGGCTCGTCACCGCCAACGAGGTCATGACCCGCATCATGGGCCTGTCCGTCGCGGAGATGCGCGGCCTGACCCTGCGGGAGATCGAGCCCAGACCGCCCTTCGACGAGTACGACCGCCTCCAGCGGGAGGTGCTGCGCACCGGACAGAGGGTCTTCCACGAGCAGCACGGCCAGGCGCCCGGCGAGACCCGCGAGCACGCCTGGTCGATGTTCTTCTCCCCGCTGAAGGACGAGACCGGCGCGGTGCAGGGCATGTCCGCGGTCGTCTTCGACACCACCGAGCAGTACTGGGCCCGCCGCCACCTGGCCGTCCTCAACGACGCGAGCATGCGCATCGGCACCACCCTGGACGTGGTCAGGACCGCCGACGAACTGGCCGAGGTGGCCGTCGGCCAGTTCGCCGACTACGTCACCGTCGACCTGCTGGAGTCCGTCGCCCTGGGCGACGAGCCGGAACCGCTGCCGCCGGGCCGGTCCCTGACCGTACGCCGTACCGCGCAGCGGTCGGTCCTGCCGGGCTGCCCGGAGTCGGCGGCCGCCCCCGGCGACCCGGTCCACTACCCGGTGGACACGCCCCCGATGTGGGCCCTGACCGGCGGCCGTGCCACCCGCAACAGCCCCGGCGACCCCGGGATGCGGGAGTGGATCGCCGCCTCCCAGGCCCGCGCCGACGCCGTCGCCCGGCACATGATCCACTCGGTGCTGATGGTGCCGTTGCGCGCCCGGGGCGTCACCCTGGGCCTGGTCCACTTCCTGCGGCACCGTACGTCCGAGTCCTTCACCGAGGACGACCAGCGGCTCGCCGAGGAGATCGTCGCGCGGGCCGCGGTGAGCGTGGACAACGCCCGCCGCTACACCCGCGAGCGCCGCACCGCCCTCGCACTCCAGCGCAGTCTGCTGCCCGGGCCGCCGCCGGGCCTCGCGGCCACCGAGGTGGCGTACCGCTACCTGCCCACCGGCTCGGGTGCGGACGTCGGCGGCGACTGGTTCGACGTGATCCCGCTGTCCGGCGCCCGGGTCGCCCTGGTGGTCGGCGACGTGGTCGGCCACGGCGTCGGCGCGTCCGCGACGATGGGGCGGCTGCGTACGGCGGTACGGACCCTGGCGGACGTGGACCTCGCCCCCGACGAACTCCTGACCCAACTGGACGACCTGGTCATCCGCCTCGACCCCGAGGAGGCCCCGGTGTTCCCCGGCCACCCGAGGGGAGCCGGTGGGGCCGGTGGGGCCGGTGGGGTGGGGGCGGGTGAGGCGGGGGCGTCGCTGGGGGAGGTCGGTGCGACCTGCCTCTACGCCGTCTACGACCCGGTGAGCCGCCGCTGCACCATGGCCAGGGCCGGCCATCCGCCGCCGGCCCTGGTCACCCCCGACGGCCACGTGCGCTTCCTCGACCTGCCGGCCGGCCCCCCGCTCGGTCTCGGCGGTCTCCCCTTCGAGTCCGTCGAGGTGGACCTGCCGGAGGGCAGCCTGCTCGCCCTCTACACCGACGGTCTGGTCGAGGCCGCCGACCACGACATCGAGGTGGGCCTGAACCTGCTCCGCGGGGCCCTCGGCGGCCCGGCCGTGCCCCTGGAGGACATGTGCGACCAGGTACTGCGCACGGTCCTGACCGACCGCCCCGCCGACGACATCGTGCTCCTGCTGGCCCGCACGTCCGCCCTGGACACCGCGAGGGTGCGCACCTGGCAGCTCCCGCAGCACCCGGCGGCGGTCGCCGGGGCCCGCAAGATGGCCGGCGAACAGCTGGAGGCCTGGGGGCTGACGGACGCGGCCTTCGCCACGGAACTGATCGTCAGCGAACTGGTCACCAACGCGGTCCGCTACGGCGAAGGCCCCATCGCCCTCCGCCTGATCCGCGACGCGTCCCTGATCTGCGAGGTCTCCGACGGCAGCAACACGGCCCCCCATCTGCGCCGCGCCCGGGTCTACGACGAGGGCGGCCGGGGCCTGCTCCTGGTCGCGCAGCTCTCGGAACGCTGGGGCAGCCGCCAGACCCCGACCGGCAAGACGATCTGGGCGGAACAAACGCTCCCCGCGCCGGCGTGAACACCTGACGTCAGTGGGCCGGTGTCGCCATGAGGGCCTACCGCGCCGGCGGCTGGGCCCGGTTCGCGGGCGGTGGGTCGGTGCTGGTGCAGGCCGCGCCGCGATGTGTCGGTGGCGGCCCGGGCGCGGCGCGGACGGGGGGCTGTGGTGCTGCTCGTCGTGGCACTCGTCGGGCGGGTGGTCCTCCGCCGGATCGGCCGCCGCCGTACGGTCGGGCGGGCGCGGTGGGGCCGGATCGTACTGATCGTCGACGCCGGGCTCGGCACGCTGTGGGGAGCGGCGGACGACCTGGTCTCGCACGCGCGGTACCACGTGCTGCGTCCCGTGGGTCCGGGAGGCCGCAGGCCGTGGTGCGGGAGACCTCCTCTTCCCGAGCCCCCTTCCAACTCTGCTGGTAGACATGACTGTTCACTCACTCGGTCAGCAGGAGAGCGCCATGCCCGAGCAGTTCCCGCCCGTCGAACCGTACGCCCGTGGGCTCCTCGAGGTCGGTGACGGGCAGCGGATCTACTGGGAGACCAGCGGCAACCCCGACGGCAAGGCCGCCCTGTGCGTGCACGGCGGCCCCGGTGGCGGCGGGCGCCGTCACAGTCGCCGGATGTTCGACCCCGAGGTGTACCGGATCGTCCTCTTCGACCAGCGCGGCTGCGGCGAGAGCCTGCCGCACGCCTCCGACCCGGCGGTCAGCCTCGCCGCCAACACCACCGACCACCTGATCGCCGACATGGAACGGCTCCGCGAGCACCTGGGCGTCGACCGCTGGCTCCTCTACGGCGGCTCCTGGGGCTCCACCCTGATCCTCGCCTATGCCGAACGCCACCCCGAGCGGGTCTCCGAGATCGTCATCCAGGGTGTCACCATGACCCGGCCGGAGGAGACGGACTGGCTCTACCGGGGTGTCGGACGTCTGCTCCCCGGCCCCTGGGAGGCCTTCCGCGACGCCGTGCCGGCCGCCGACCGCGACGGTGATCTCGTCGCCGCCTACGACAGGCTGCTCAACAGCCCTGACGACGCGGTCCGGGCCGCGGCCGTCCGCGCATGGGTGACCTGGGAGGACGCGGTCATCGCCCACGAGACACTGGGCAATCCCGGTGCGTACAGCAACCGGCCCGACGACGCCCTGGTGGCCTTCGTCCGCATCTGCGCGCACTACTTCTCCCACGACGCCTGGCTCGAGGACGGCCAACTGCTCCGGGAAGCCCACCGGTTGGCCGGTATCCCCGGGGTCCTCATCCACGGCCGTCTCGACATCGGCAGCCCGCTGAAGACGGCCTGGGAACTCGCCAAGGCCTGGCCCGACGCGGAGCTCAAGGTGATCGACGACTCGGGCCACACCGGCAGCCCCACGATGCGGAACACGATCCTCGCCGCCCTCGCGCGGTTCGGGGGAAACGGGGGTGGCGGAGAGCCGAGGTGACTGCGTGACGGGGTGACGGCCGGCGGCGGCGCAGGGCCGGGTCGAGGTACGGCGTCGGGGCGCCGTGTTCGTTCACGGGGCCGGGTCGAGCGGGTCGTCCAGGATGCCGGCGAGACGGTCGGACCGCGCCGGGCACGGCACACGGCGATGGCGCCCTCCACCGAGGCCACGACGGGGGTGACCACCTCGGGGGCCAGGAGCGCGGGCGGGACCTCGTCACCCGGCGGTGGCTCCTCCACGGGGACCGCCAGTACGGGACAGCCGGCCCGGAAGTCGCTCCGTACGACGATTCCGCGCCACAGGTCGAGGAAGGCACGCAGCCCGGCGACCGGTCCGGCCGCCGGCTCCTCGGTCAGCAGCCGCTCGACGGCCGTACCCGCGAACCGCACCGCCTCCGTGGCCCGCTGCTGCTTGCCGTCGGGGAAGCAGTGGCTGGCGCTCCCCTCTGGCCATGACGCTCGTCATGCTCCAGGGCGGCCTCGGTTCACGGGGCCGCCGTCGGCGGTGAACATGGCGATCAGGCCGTACGGCGTGTCGTCGCCGAACATGAGCTCGTGGAGGCGGACGGTGTCCTCGGCCTCCGCGGCGCTGCGGGCGAACATGGCCGGCTCGTACACGGCGAGCGCCGCCTCCGGGTCGTCGGGGTGCGCGGCGAGGGCCCTGCCGAGTTCGGCGCCGTCGTACATGGCGAGGTTGGCGCCCTCGCCGTTCGGGACCATGAGGTGGGCCGCGTCGCCGAGCAGCGTCACCCCGGGCAGCCGGTCCCACCGGTGTCCGGCGGGCAGGGTGTGGAGGGGGCGCAGGACCGGGGCGGTCTCGCCGTCGGTGATCAGCGCGGTCAGCTCGGGGGCCCAGCCGTCGAACTCCGCGGCGATCCGCGCGCCGGCCGCGGTGGCGTCGGTGAAGTCGATCGCGGCGAACCAGTCCTCGGACCTGCGCAGGGCGACGTAGGTGTGGAGGGTCCCGCCGTCCTCCCGGTGGGCCTGGATCCCCTTGCCGGGGGCGAGGGCGAACATCCCGCCGCCGCCGACCGCCTTGGCGGCGGCGGGGTGCCGGGTGTCGGCGTCGAAGAGGTAGGTCTCGACGAACGACATGCCGGAGTACACGGGTGTCGCGGCGGAGAGCAGCGGGCGGACCCGTGACCAGGCGCCGTCCGCGCCGACCAGGAGCCGCGAGGTGACGGTGGTGCCGTCGGCGAACGTCACCTCGTGGCGGCCGGAGCCGAGGGCCCGTACGCCGGTGGCCTTGTGACCCCAGCGGACGGTGCCCGCCGGGAGGGAGTCGAGCAGCATCCGGCGCAGTTCGCCGCGCAGTACCTCGGGGCGGCCTCCGGTGCCGTCGTCGGGTTCGTCGTGCAGGACGGTCCCGTCGGGGGCGAGGGCCCGGGTGGCCTCGCGGCCCTCCAGGACGAGGGCGCGGAACTCCTGGAACAGGCCTGCCGTCCGGAGGGCCGACTGGCCGTTGTGCTCATGGATGTCGAGCATCCCGCCCTGCGCGCGGGCCGACGGGGAGGGTTCGGCTTCGTAGACGGCGGCCGGGATGCCGTGGACGTGCAGGACACGGGCGAGGGTGAGGCCGCCGAGTCCGGCTCCGACGATCGTGACGGGGGTGGGCATGAGGCTCCTTCGGCACGCGGATGGAACGTCGTTCCAGTCTGGAACATCGTTCCATGTTGGAACGGCGCTCCAGTCATGTCAAGATGGGCCCATGCCACCCCGCACACGCCGGCCGCAGCGGCGCACGGATGCGCTCTCCCGCGAGCGCATCGTCGAGACCGCCGTCGAACTGCTCGACACCGCGGGCGAGACCGGGCTGACGTTCCGGGCACTCACCGAGCGCCTCGCCACCGGGCCCGGGGCGATCTACTGGCACGTGGCGAACAAGGGCGAGCTGCTCGGCGCGGCGACGGACGCGGTGGTCGCCGCGGCGGTGACACCGGGACGGTCCGAGCCCACAGCAGCTGCGGAGCCCACCGGGTCCGCGGAACCCGCGGCCGACACCGCCGGGTCCCCGACCGCCCAGACCGCCCCCGGCTCTCCCCAGGACAGGATCCGTCGCGTCGCGCTCGGTCTCTTCGATGCCATCGAGGCGCACCCGTGGCTCGCCCCCCAGCTCGCGGCGCAGCTCTCCCGCACGCCCTGGGGATCGGTGACGCCGCGGATCTTCGAGAGCGTCGGCCGTCAGGTCCGCGCGCTCGGCGTGCCCGAGGGCAGCTGGTTCACGGCCACCTCGGCCCTGGTGCACTACGTCCTCGGCGCCGCCGGCCAGAACGCCGTGAACGCCGCGCACGGCCGCGCGCTCGGACCCGGCCTGGACCGCGCCGCGTTCCTCGACGCCACGTCGACGGCGTGGGAGGAACTCGACCCCGACGACTACCCGTTCACCCGGGCCGTCGCGGCCCAGGCCCGGGACCACGACGACCGCGAGCAGTTCCTCGCCGGGATCGACCTCATCCTCACCGGCATCACCGTCACCGCGGCCGGCCACACCCCCGCCCGCGCCGAGGAATAGCCGCCGCGCGGCCCCACGTTGCCCCGGTCATGACGACGAACGCGCCACGCCCCGAGGTACTGCGCTACACCGCCTTCTCCGGCACCCCCGACGGCGGCAACCCCGCCGGGGTCGTACTGGACGCGACCGGCCTGGACGACGGTGACATGCTGGCCATCGCCGCCGACCTCGGGTACTCGGAGTCCGCGTTCCTGACCGCGCCCCCGGACGGTCTGGCCGACGGGTCGGAACGGGCCTACCGCATCCGTTACTTCAGCCCCAGGGCCGAGGTGCCGTTCTGCGGGCACGCCACCATCGCGACCGCGGTGGCACTCGCCGAGCGGACGGGCCCCGGCGAGCTGGTGTTCGCCACCCGCGCCGGCACGGTCCCGGTGACGGTGACCGTGGAGGGCGGCGCGGTCCGGGCCACGCTCACCAGTGTCGACCCGCACACCGAGGAGATCTCCGCCGCCGACCTCGCGGAGGCGCTGGCCGCGCTCGGATGGCCGGCTGCCGATCTCGACCCCGCCTTCCCGCCCCGCATCGCGTTCGCCGGCGCCCGCCATCTCGTGCTCGCGGCGGCGACCCGGGCCCGCCTCGCCGACCTCGCCTACGACTTCGCGCGCCTCGAAGCCCTGATGCACCGCCTGGACCTGACCACGGTCCAGCTGGTGTGGCGGGCGTCGGCCACCGTCTTCCATGTCCGGGACCCGTTCCCGGTCGGCGGGGTCGTCGAGGACCCGGCGACCGGTGCGGCGGCCGCCGCGTTCGGTGCGTACGCCCGTGAGCTCGGCCTGGTTCCCGAGGACGCGGTCCTCACCCTGCATCAGGGCGAGGACCTGGGCCGCCCCGGCGAACTCACGGTCACCCTGCGCGCGGGCGACCCCCGTGTCCGGGTCAGCGGCACCGGCGCCCGCATCGGCTGAGGCCCCTGCCGGGCAGCGGTTCCGGCGCAGATCCCCCGACCTCCCCGCCGGAACCGGCCCCTGCTCCCGCCCTCCGACCACGACGGGCCGGTCCACCGCCGCCCGCCACTACCGTCACGTCGGCGCAGGGTCCGGCGGGCCCGCCCGCACCGGCCCCCACTCGATCCGAACGGCAACCGGCCCATGCCGGCACGCGGTTGCCGTAACACCCCGGCGGATCCCCGGCGGATCCCCGGCGGATCCCCGGCGGACGACAGACGGCGGTTCCTCGCCGCCTCTCCCCGTCGGTCGCTCCCCGGAGCGCGCCCGCTACCCGGCCACCAGCCCCAGTGCCGACGCCAGTTCCCGGTACGCCGGGAGGGGGTCGGTGTCGTCGGGGTGTACGAGTTGCAGGGCCACGTGGTCGGCGCCCGCGTCCAGGTGGGCCCGTAGGCCCCGCGCCACCTGGGCCGTGGTGCCGTGCAGGAGCAACGCGTCGAAGAGGCGGTCGCTGCCGCCGTCCGCGAAGTCGGCGTCGTCAAAGCCCAGACGGCGCAGGTTGCTGACGTAGTTCCCCAGCCCCAGGTACATGCCCAGGGTGGCGTCGCCGACCGCGCGGGCCCGGGTACGGTCGTTCTCCAGGACCACCTTCTGCTCGGGTGCCAGCAGCGGTCCCGCACCCAGGATCCCGCGCGCCTGCCGGGTGTGTTCGGGGGTGACGAGGTAGGGGTGCGCGGCCGCCGTGCGCGCGCCGGCCAGGCGCAGGACGCGGGGACCGAGCGCCGCCAGCGCCCGGCGTGCCACCGGTACGCCACCCTCGTCGAGGACGTCCAGGTAGTCGTTCAGCGCCTGGTACGGCCGTACGAACTCCTTGGTCGCCTCCGGGTGTCCGGCGCCGACGCCCAGCAGGAAGCGGTCCGCGTGACGTTCGGCGATGCGCCGGTACGCGCGGGCGACCCGGTCGGCCGGGTTGGACCAGATGTTCACGATGCCGGTGGCGACCACCAGCCGTTGCGTGGCGTCGAGGAGCCGTTCGACCACCGCCAGGTCCGGGTCGGTCACGTTGCCCAGCCAGAGGGTGCCGTAGCCGAGCCGTTCCACCTCGACGGCCACCTCGGGCCCGGTCTTCGAGTGGCGCCAGACACCGACGGCACCAAGGTCGATCTTGTCCGTGATCTCGGTCATACGACGCACAACCGGAGGGCCTTGACGCGTATTCCGTCACCCCGTCGATCACATCTCTGAATTTTCTTTACATCCGTGAACCTTGACGCGCCCACGACACGCTTCTAGCTTCCCTTAGAAAGCGCTTACCGCGCCCTCTGGGAACGCATCCGAACGGAGACAACGATGCACGTGAGACCAGTCATCACGGCCGTCGGCCTGGTCGCCGGCACGCTCGTCGCGCTGTCCGGCACCCCCGCGCAGGCCGCGTCCACGGTGCTGTACGTATCGCCGAGCGGCACCGACAGCGCGGCCGGCACCCAGTCCGCGCCGACCACGCTCACCTCCGCGATCAGCCGGATCGCCGCCGGCGGCACGATCTACGTGCGCGGCGGGACGTACAACTACGCCGCCACGGTGACCATCCCGGCCGGCTCCGACGGCACCGCCGGCGCCCGCACCACGCTCTCCGCCTACCCGGGCGAGACCCCGGTGTTCGACTTCTCGGCGCAGAGCGAGAGTTCGTCCAACCGGGGCATCCAGCTCTTCGCCGACTACTGGCACCTGTACGGACTCACGGTCGAGCACGCCGGTGACAACGGGATCTACGTCGGCGGCAGCAACAACGTCGTCGAGCGGACGGTCACCGCGTACAACCG
The DNA here is from genome assembly GCF_040634175.1 of Streptomyces sp. NPDC007162. Classification (NCBI taxonomy): domain Bacteria; kingdom Bacillati; phylum Actinomycetota; class Actinomycetes; order Kitasatosporales; family Streptomycetaceae; genus Streptomyces; species Streptomyces sp. NPDC007162. The sequence continues at coordinate 22,269 of NZ_JBEYFC010000014.1, read as the reverse complement.
CGACACCGGCCTCCAGCTCGGCCGGATCTCCTCCACCACGCCCAGCAGCGGGTGGCCCGCGAACAACCTGATCGTCAGTTCCGAGTCGCACGACAACGAGGACAGCGGCGGCGAGAACGCGGACGGGTTCGCGTCGAAGCTGACCACCGGCACCGGGAACGTCTTCCGGTACGACGTCTCGCACAACAACATCGACGACGGCTGGGACCTGTACACCAAGACCGACACCGGCGCGATCGGCCCGGTCACCATCGAGTACTCGCTCTCCTACGGCAACGGCACCCTGACCGACGGCACACAGAACGCGAACGGTGACCGCAACGGCTACAAGCTCGGCGGCGACGCCATCGCCGTCAACCACGTGGTGCGGCACGACATCGCCTACGGCAACGGACACCACGGGTTCACCTACAACAGCAACCCCGGCACGATGGCCGTCTCGAACAACGTGGGCATCGACAACGCCGAGCGCAACTTCTCCTTCGACAAGGGCACCTCGGTGTTCCGCACCAACACCTCGTGCCGCTTCTCCGTCAGCGGCTCGAACGACAAGACCGTCGGCGACGCCGACAGCTCCAACCAGTTCTGGACGGGTACGAACGGCTCCCGGTGCTCCTCCTACGCGGGCGCCCTCGGCTGGTCCTTCGCCTCCAGCGGCAAGCTGAACGTCACCTTCGGCGGCAGCGTCGTGAACCCGTAGCCCGGCACGGCCCGGGTGTCCACACCCTGTGGACACCCGGGCCGTCCGCGCGGCCTACCGGCGCGCCCCGGTGAACCGGGCGAAGGTGTGGCTGAAGTACCAGGGGTCCTGGGGGATTCCGGAGCAGGAGTCGGAGCCGCCGGTGCCGACGCAGGTGCCGTTGTCGCGCTGGAGGGCCCAGAAGGAGAGGGTGTCGATGCCCTGGGCGGCGGCCCAGCGTGCGACCTGCGCCCCGTTGCCGGTGGTGAAGGTCTCCGCGGGGCCGTAGTCGTCGATGCCGGGCATCTCGGTGACGCCGACCGTGCCCCACAGCTGCCGGGGGCTCTGGTGCGGGTGGAGGGCGTGGAGTTGGGCGTACAGACCCTCGGCCGCGGTCTGCGTGTCGGCGGCCATGTCGTGGGCGGCGCCGTCGTAGTAGTCGAAGGTCATGATGTTGACGACGTCCACGCGCGCGTGGTTGGCGACGGCGTTCTGGAGGACGGCGAGGCCGTCGGCCTCCAGGCCCTTGGTGGTCGTCGGCAGGGTGTAGGAGAACTGGAGCGGCCGGCCGGTGCGTCCGGCCCAGCGCTCGGCCTCCGCGACGGCCTTGTTGCGCCGGTCGATCCCCGCGGTGTTCGCGAGGGAGTCCGCCTCCACGTCGAGGTCGATGCGGGAGATGCCGTACGTCGTGGCGAGCTTCTCGTACACCCCGGCGATGGCGTGCACGTCGGTGCAGCTGTCGGCGAGTTCGGTGCCGGTGGTGTCGGCGCTGTAGCCGCCGAAGGAGGGGATCGCGCCGCCGCCGCGGGCCCGGAGGGCGGCGATGTCGGCGCCGAGGACCGACGGGTCGACCGGCCGGGTGGGGTCGCCGTTCCAGTCGGCCGTGCAGGAACCGGCCTCGGGGGCCTGGAGGAAGGCGAGGGTGAGGTACTTGTTGCCGGAGTCGGCGGCGAGCGCGGCGGGGCTCTGGCCGGTCCAGGTCTCGACGTAGGGGGCGGCGACGTGCGCGGGCACGGGCCGCGCGACCGGGGAGTGCGGGGCGGCGTGCGCGGCGCCGGACCCGAGGGCGACGAGCGCGGCGGACAAGGCAGTTGCCGTCAGGGCGTGCAGGGCACGGGTGCGTCTCATGGACGCCCATGTTTGGACTAGACCAATTAACTGTCAAGGTTCTTTACAACAGCTCGCCCCGATCACTTCCGGCCAAGAATTTTCGAGCGAAGATTTGAACTGAACATAAGAGAGTCATTAGTGTCTGTTGCCCCGAACCTCTGCTCGGAAGGAGTTCGCCTCCGTGGCGTCCCACCGTCGTCCCAAGCAGCCGAGCCGTGCTCGGGTCACCGTGCTCACCTCCGCCGCCGCTGCGGCCGTGGCCCTCTCCGCCCAGGCGGCCGACGCGGCGCCCAGCGAGAAGCCGAGCAAGAACGAGGTCAAGTCCCGTGTGGACAAGCTCTACGAGGAGGCCGAGCAGGCCACCGAGAAGTTCAACGGGGCCAAGGAGAAGCAGGAGAAGCTCCAGAAGCAGATATCCGCGCTGCAGGACTCGGTCGCACGCGGCCAGGACGAGCTGAACGAACTGCGCGACGGCATCGGCTCGATGGCCACGGCCCAGTACCGCAGCGGCGGCCTCGACCCGTCCCTCCAGCTCTTCCTCTCCTCCGACCCGGACAGCTACCTCGACAAGGCGTCCACACTGGACCAGTTGAGCAGCCAGCAGGTCGAGACGCTGAAGAAGATCCAGGCCAAGCAGCGCGAACTGGCCCAGGAGCGGGCCGAGGCGTCCGGCAAGCTGAAGGACCTGGCCGCCACCCGCACCGAACTCGGCCAGAAGAAGAAGGAAGTTCAGGCCAAGCTCGCCGCGGCGCAGAAGCTGCTCAACAGCCTCACCGCCACCGAGAAGGCCGCCCTCGCCGCCGAGCAGGACCGCGCCAGCCGCTCCTCCAGCGAGCGTGTGGACCTCGGCGACGACACCTCCGCCACCGGCAGGGCCGCCGCCGCCTTCGCCGCCGCCAAGACCAAGATCGGCACCCCGTACGTGTACGGCGCCACCGGCCCGTCCTCCTACGACTGCTCGGGCCTGACGTCCTGGGCCTACGCGCAGGCCGGCGTCTCCATCCCGCGCACCTCCGAGTCGCAGGCGACCATCGGCACCAAGATCTACTCGGCCTCGCAGCTCCAGGTCGGCGACCTCGTCTTCTTCTTCAACGACCTGCACCACGTGGGCCTGTACGCGGGCAACGGGCAGATCCTGCACGCCCCGCGCACCGGCACGGTCGTCCGCTACGAGTCGATGAGCACCATCGGCGGCCCGTTCATGTTCGGCGTCCGCGTCTGACCTCCGGTCAGCGGGCGCGGGCCCTGGCGTCCTCCAGGTAGTGCAGGACCGCCGCCACCCGGCGGTCCACCCGGTCGGCCGGGGACAGGTCGAGCTTCGCGAAGATGGACCGGATGTGCTTGTGCACGGCGCCGTCCGTGACGACGAGGCGTTCGGCGATCGCCGAGTTGCCGAGCCCCTCCGCCATCAGGGCGAGTACGTCCCGTTCGCGCGGGCTCAGCCGTTCCAGACGGGTGTCCTGGCGGGAGCGGGTGAACAGCTGGGCGACCACCTCGGGGTCGATCGCCGTCCCGCCGGCCGCCACCCGGTGCAGCGCGTCCAGGAACTCCTCGACCCGGCCCACCCGTTCCTTGAGCAGGTAGCCAAGCCCGCCGACGCCGGCGGTGAGCAGCTGGGTGGCGAAGCTCTGCTCGACGTAGGCCGAGAGGACGAGCACGGCGAGGCCGGGGTGGCGACGCCGGGCCTCGACGGCCGCGCGGATGCCTTCGTCGGTGTGGGTGGGCGGCATCCGGACGTCGAGGAGGGCGATGTCGGGGCGGTGCGCGTCGACGGCGTCCAGCACGTCCTCGGCCGTGCCCGCCGCGGCCGCCACGTCCAGGCCCTCGGCGCGCAGCAGGAGGGCGAGGCCCTCGCGCAGCAGCGGGTCGTCCTCGGCCAGCACGATCCGCAGGGGTTCGTCACGTTCCACAGGGCAGTTCCACTTCCAGACAGGTCGGTCCGCCCACCGGGCTGGTCAGGCGGAAGGTGCCGTCGTGCGCCGCGACCCGGCGCCGGATCCCGACCAGCCCGGAACCCCCACCGGCTCCCCCGGTACCGGAGCCCCCACCGAGCATGCCGGAACCCCCGACGCCGGGTCTCCCGCTGCCGGAGGCGCCGTTGGCCTTCCCGGCGCCGGAAACCCCGACGGGTCCCGCGGTGCCGGACACCGGGCCGACTTCGGCGGTGCCGGAATGTGCGCCGGGTTTCCCGGTGCCGGAGGCTTCGCCGGGCATGCCCGAACCGCCGACGCGGGGTCTCCCGGCGCCGGAAGGGTCGTCGGTCTTCCCGGTGCCGGAAAGCTCGACGGGTTCCCCGGTGTCGGACACCGGGCCGACTTCGGCGGTGCCGGAATGTGTGCCGGGTTTCGCGGTGCCGGAGGCTCCGTCGCCTTCCGCGGTGGCGGAGGGCTCGTCGGCTCGCGCGGCTGCCTGGGGGGCGCGAGCCCGGGGAGTGTCGTCGGCGCCGCCGTGGCCGTCGTCCTTGATGGTCAGGGTCAGTCGGCCGTCGCGGGCCCGCACGGTCACCTCGGCCCGCTCCGCACCGCTGTGCCTGGCGACGTTGGTGAGGGCCTCGGCGACCACGAAGTAGGCGGTGGCCTCGACGGATGCGGCACACCGTGCGGGCACGTCGACGTCGAGCCGGCACGGCACCGGCGACTCGGCGGCCAGCCCCGACAGCGCCCCCGCGAGACCCCGGTCGTCGAGGACCGGCGGCAGGATGCCGCGGGCGACCGTGCGCAGTTCGGCCAGTGCCTGTTCCGCGGCGGACTGGGCGCGCTCCAGGATCTCGTCGGCCCGGGACGGATCACGGGCCACCTGGCGGCGGGCGGCCCCGAGCAGCACGGTGACCGACACCAGCCGGTTCTGCGTGCCGTCGTGCAACGCCCTTTCGATCCGGCGCAGTTCGGTCGCGTGGGCGTCCAGAGCGGCGGCCCGGGTCGCGGTCAGCTCGGCGACCCTGAGGGACAGGTCCTGGTCGGGTCCGGCAGCGAGCAGGCGCCGCCCCGGGGCCGCCTGGAGCCGGGCCATGGCCGGGCTCAGGCCCAGGAGGACGGCGAGGGAGCCGACGCCGGACATCGACACCGCGCACGCGTCCGCCCAGGAGTGCGCCACGCCGTAGCCGAAGGAGGTGGCGGTCAGGCCCTGCGGGGCGAACCGCCAGTACAGCGGGAACGTGGTGTCCCGTACGGCGGACAGCGGCAGCCACAGCCCCACGAGCCCGAGGAGCAGCCCGAGGGTGCCGTGCCGCAGCAGCCAGCGGAGTTCGCGCAGGGTGGTGGTGTCGGCGAGCGCGAGCCGGAGCCGGACCGGCGGCGACTGCGGGGCGACGACCTCGGGCCCGCGCCGGGCCAGCCGCGCCCGCTCCCGTCCGGCCAGGGCGTGCAGCGCGCGCAGCGCGAGGGGAGCGAGGAGCAGGCCCACGCCGAGCGGCGCGGTCACCACCGTCACCGCGAGCAGGAGCAGCAGGGCGAACGCCGGGGCGGCCGTACCCACCCCGCCGACGAGTTCGGCGAGCGCACCGCCCGCGGCCCGCAGCGTCCGCGCGGCGAGGCCCCTGGCCCCCTCGGCCCGCACCCCGGTGACGGCCATCCGCACCCCTTTCGGTCGCCAACGACCTTAGGACGTCCACCGGTTGCCGACGTCATCCGCAGCCGGAAAGTACAGCCTGCTCTACCCCGGAAGCGCCCGCCTGCGGGATCGGCCGGGGCCGGTAGCGGTCCGTAGCGTCGAACCCGTCGGAGCAGGAAGCCCGAGAGCGCAGCACGTCACGTCCCGTAGGAGGCACCGTTGGCCGGCACCGATCCCTTCCGACTCACCGGCCCACCGCCCGCGGCGGGGCCGGGCGGCGGCGTGGACCTCGTCCGCGCCCTGCTCTGGACGCTGCTGGTGCTCAGCGCGGCGGCCAACATGGCGGCCTCCTACGGCGGCGTCGACCCCTGGGTCAACGTGGCCTGTGGAGGGGTGACCCTGCTCAGCGCGGGCGCCCTGGCCGTGCGCCGGCTGCGCGGCCGCCGGTGAAGCCGCGGACACGCCCGGCCCCGGGGGCACGGGCGGACCACACCGGCCCGGACGGTGCCCGGCGTGCTCCGGCCATCGCGCTGGCGGGCGTCGGGAAGACGTACACCGGCGGGGTACGGGCGCTGGACGACGTGTCACTCACCGTGGCACGCGGCACCTTCCTCGCCGTGATGGGTCCGTCCGGCTCCGGCAAGAGCACGCTGATGCACTGTGCGGCGGGCCTGGACTCGCCGACCTCGGGCAGTGTCCGCATCGACGGCCGGGAGATCGCCGGGCTGAACGAGACCCGGCGCACCGAACTCCGCCGGGAGCGGGTCGGGTTCGTCTTCCAGGCGTACAACCTGATCCCGTCCCTCTCCGTCGAGGACAACATCACGCTGCCGCTGCGGCTGGCCGGCCGCCGCCCCGACCGGGACTGGATCCGCACCCTGCTGGAACGCGTCGGACTGGCCGACCGGCTCCGCCACCGTCCCGCCGAGCTGTCCGGTGGTCAGCAGCAACGGGCGGCACTGGTACGGGCGTTGGCCGCGCGTCCCGCCGTCGTCTTCGCCGACGAGCCGACCGGCGCGCTCGACCTGCGCAGCGCCCACCAGGTCCTCGACCTGTTCCGGGACCTCGTGGACGAACTCGGCCAGACGGTCGTGATGGTCACCCACGACCCCGCCGCCGCGGCCCGCGCCCACACGGCGCTGGTGATGGCCGACGGCCGGGTGGTGGAGTCCCTCGACCAGCCCAGAGCCTCCCGACTCGCCGCCCGACTGGCCGCGTTGGGCGAGAGGTGAGCGCGATGCTGCACTTCGCCCTGCGGATGGCCGCCCACCGGATCGCCTCACTGCTCGCCGTGGCCTGCGCGGTCCTGGGTGCCGCCGCGCTGATCACCGCGACGGGTGTGCTGGCGGAGTCCGGGCTGCGCTCCCGGTTGCCACCCGGGCGGCTCGGCGGCGCGGACGTGGTGGTCGCCGCCGACCAGGAGTACCACGTCGCCGGTGACCTGCCGATCGCGCTGCCCGAACGGGCCACGGTCCCGGCCGCCCTCACCGCCCGCCTGGCGAAACTGCCCGGCGTCACGGCCGCCGTCGGCGACCTCGGGTTCCCGGCCGCCGTGTGGGGGCCGCACGGCCGCCTCGTCCCGGTCGCCGACCAGGACCCGGCGACGGCCGGACACGGCTGGTCCTCGACGGAACTGCTCGCCCACCCGCGCATCGAGGGCCGGCCCCCGAGGACCCCGGCCGAGGTGGCGGTGGACGCGTCGACCGGCCTGTCCGTGGGCGACCGCGTCCACATCACCGCGAACGGCCGCGCCCCCGCCCCCTACCGGATCACGGCCCTGGTCCACGCCCCGGACGCGGGCATCTACTTCCCGGACCCGAGGGCGGAAGAACTGGCGGACCGGCCGAGCGAAACGGCAACCGCCCCGACCGCGAACAGGGGCACGGGCCCGGCCACAGGTACGAGTCCGGGCACGAAGGCGAACGCGGGCACGGACGCAGGTACGAGTTCGGCCGCGGGCACGAGCGCGACGGTGGGCGTGCGTGCGGGCGGTGGGGCGCTGGGCGGCGGTGGCGTCGATCTCGTCGGGCTGCGGGTCGTCCCCGGTGCCGAGCAGCGGGTCGCCGCGGACGTCCGCCGGGCCGTTGCCGGTAGCGGGCTCCAGGTGCTCACCGGTGCCGGCCGGGGTACTGCCGTGGCTCCCGGTGCCGGTTCGGCGCGCTCCCTGCTGGTCCTCCTCGCCGGTTCGCTCGCCGGGATCGTCCTGCTGATCACCGGGTTCGTCACGGCCGGCGCCCTGGGTGTGGCGATCGCCGGGCAGCGCCGGGACCTGGCACTGCTGCGGGCCGTCGGGGCGACGCCGAGGCAGATCCGCCGGCTGGCGGCGGCCCAGTCGACGGCCGTGGCCGCCGTGGCCCTGGTCCCGGGGGTCGCCCTCGGCCACCTGCTGGCCGGCCGCTTCCGCACCCTCCTCGTCCACCGGGGCGTCCTGCCCGCCGAACTCCCCCTCACCTTCAGCCCGTTCCCGGCCCTGGCGACCGTCGTCCTGCTGCTCGCCGTCGTCGGCCTCGCCGCCCGCTGCGCCGCCTGGCGCACCTCGCGGATGCCGGCCACCGAGGCGGTCGCCGAGTCCCGCAGCGAACCCCGCACCCCGTCCAGGGCCCGCACGGCCACAGGCCTCCTCCTCATGGCCGCCTCCTGCGCCCTGTCCGTCCCCCCGCTGCTGCAACGCACCCCGCTCGGCGCCTCCGCCACCTCCATCGCGGGCATCGTCGCCGCGATCGGCCTGGCGCTGGCCGGCCCCGCACTCGTGCGGACGGCGGGCGAGGCGGTCGTACGACGGCTGCGCCCCGGGGTGTCCGCGCCGACCTGGCTGGCCCTGTCCAACGTGCGGGCGTACGCGCAGCGCGTCACCGGGGTGGTCAGCCCGCTCGCCATGGCGGTCGTGTTCGTGCTGACGTACACCCTCGCGCAGACCACCGTGCTGGCCGCGACCGCCGACGACACCCGCACCGGGACGCCGGCCCAGTACCGGCTGAGCGCGCCGGCGCTCGGCGGGCTGCCGGCCGGCACGCCGGACGCCGTGCGGCGCCTGCCGGGCGTCGAGGCGGCGGCTCCCGTCAGGACGACCACCGTGGTGTGGCCGTACCGCATGTTCGGCGACACCGAGACCGAGTCCGCCTCCGCGCTGGTGCTGACCCCGGCGGCGAAGGACGTGCTCGACCCGGGGGTGGCACAGGGCAGCCTGTCCTCCCTCACCGGCGCCACGGTCGCCGTCAGCAGCGAGGTGGCCGGACCGCGTGACGCGCGACTCGGTGCCCGGATCAGGCTGTTCCTCGGCGACGGGACGCCGGTCTCCGCCCGGGTGGTCGCCGTCTACGACCGGGGGCTCGGCTTCGGCCCCGTCGTGCTCTCCCACGACCTGGCCGCCGGCCACACCACCACGGGCCTCGACGACAGCGCGCTGGTCCGCACGGACGGCACGGCCACCGCCGAGCGCACCCTCACCGCCCTGACCGCGGCCCGGCCCGGCCTCGTCCTCTCGGACGCAGCGCCCCGGGCGGGCGCGGGCACCCCGCCGGAGGTCTGGATCAACCTCGCGGTCGTCGTCGTCCTGCTCGGCTACCTCCTGCTCAGCATCGCCAACCGGCTGGTCGCGGCGACGGCCCAGCGCCGCACGGAGATCGCCGCACTGCGGCTGGTGGGTACGACGCCGGGACAGATCCTCGCGATGATGCGGAGGGAGGCGGGGGTGATCGCGGTGGCCGCGCTGGTCTCGGGAGTGGTGCTGTCGACGCTGCCGCTGGTGCTGCTGGGCCAGGGGTTCCTGGGGCGGCCGTGGCCGGCGGGACCGGTGTGGCTGTTGCCCGCGGCGGCGGCGACGGTGGTGGTGACGGCGTACGTGACTGTTGAGCTGCCGACGAGAAGGGCGTTGCGGGTGCCGCCGGCGGAGACGGTGAGAGCCCCGTAAGGGGCGCTGGGGTCCCCCCGGCCGAAGGCTGGGGGAGGAACTGCGCGATCAGCCACGACGGCGCCGCGGACGGCTGAGCACCGTAGTCCCGCGGCGGTTCGTCGTGGCTGATCGCGCAGTTCCCCGCCCCCCTCACGGTGCGCTTCGCTCAGGCCTCTGTTTCCGGGCGGCCGTCTGTTGCCCACAGGGTGTGGAAGGTGCCCTCCCGGTCCGTCCGCCGGTAGGCGTGCGCGCCGAAGTAGTCGCGCTGGCCCTGGAGGAGGGCCGCCGGGAGGCGGTTCGCGCGGAGTGTGTCGTAGTGGGCGAGGGCCGCCGAGAACGCCGGCACCGGGACGCCCCGGCGGGTCGCGGACGCGACGGTCTCCCGCCACGGCACCTGCGCGTCCGCGATCTCCTTCGCGAACTCCCCCTCCGCGAGCAGGCTGACGAGGTCGGGGTCGGCCCCGTACGCCGCGCGGATCCGGTCCAGGAAGGACGCGCGGATGATGCAGCCGCCCCGCCAGATCCGCGCCACCGCCCCGAGGTCGATCTTCCAGCCGTACTCGGCGGCGGCGTCCTGGATCATCGTCCAGCCCTGGTCGTAGGCGATGACCTTCGACGCGTACAGGGCGTGCTCGACACGGGACGCGAAGCGGTCGGCCTCGGTCGCGCTGAGCGGTGGCGTGGTGCCGCCCGGCAACCCGGCGTAGGCGGACCGCAGTTCACGGCGCCCGGAGGCCGCGCGGGCGAACGTCGCCTGGGCGATGGCGGTGACCGGCGAGGCCAGGTCCAGCGCGGTCTGCACGGTCCAGCGCCCGGTCCCCTTCTGCCCGGCCGCGTCGGCGACGACGTCGACGAAGGGGGCCCCGGTCGCGGCGTCGACGTGGGCGAGGACGTCGGCCGTGATCTCGATGAGGTAGGAGCCGAGCCGGCCGTCGTTCCACTGGCGGAAGATGTCCGCGATCTCGGCCGGCGCGTATCCGCCGACCTGCCGCAGCAGGTCGTAGGCCTCGGCGATGAGCTGCATGTCGGCGTACTCGATGCCGTTGTGGACCATCTTCACGAAGTGCCCGGCGCCGTCGGCGCCGACGTGCGTGCAGCACGGCTCGCCGCCGACCTCGGCGCTGATGTCCTCGAACATCGGCCCGAGGGCGGCGTACGACTCGACGGACCCGCCCGGCATGACGGCGGGGCCGTGCAGCGCGCCCTCCTCGCCGCCGGACACCCCGACGCCCACGAAGTGCAGCCCCTTCTCACGCAGGGCGGCCTCGCGGCGGCGGGTGTCGGCGAAGTGGGCGTTGCCGCCGTCGATGACGATGTCCCCGGGTTCGAGGAGCGGGACGAACTCGTCGATGACGGCGTCGGTGGCCGCGCCCGCCTGCACCATGATCATGAGGCGGCGGGGGCGTTCGAGGGCGGCGACGAACTCCGCGGCGCTCTCGGCGCCGACGAACGTGCCTTCGTGCCCGTACTCGTCGAGCAGCGCACGGGTGCGGGCGGGCGTGCGGTTGTGGACGGCGACCGGGTAGCCGTGCCGGGCGAAGTTCCGGGCCAGGTTGCGGCCCATCACGCCCAGGCCGGTCACGCCGATGGCTGCGGATGCGTTCACGGGGGACTCCGATCTGCGGTCGAACGCTGACGTGCCCGGAGGTACGGGCGGACGGTGGGAATCCGTTCAGACCGGGCCGGCGTATCGCACAAAGTTCGAAGATGTCCGCACCACCCGCATCGCCGTGCCGCAACGGACAGACTGCACCCCATGGCTCGTCTGAGGTTCGTCCTGGTCACCGCACTGGTCGCCCTCCTGCTGCTCCCCGTCTCCCGCCCGGAGACCCCGCGCGCCGCCGCCCCCGGTCCCTTCGGGGCCTACCTCGGCTACGGCGCCGACGGCGTACGGCGGGTGAGCGCGCTCGGCGCGTGGCTGGGACGCGACGAGCCGCGCGTCGGGCACACCTACCTGCCCGGTGACGTGTGGCGGAACATCGAGGGCGCCCCCGGCTTCGTCCGGCTGTGGGCGCGCTGGCGGCGGGCGGAACCGGACCGGCTGCTCGTCCTCAACGTGCCGATGCTGGAACGGACGGAGGACCACCTGCCGGACGCCGAGGTCCGCCGCCTGCTGCGGCTCGGGGCGGGCGGGTCGTACGACGGCCACTTCCGGACGCTGGCCCGGCGGCTGGTGGCGGTCGGCGCGCCGGACACCGTCGTCGTCCTCGGCTGGGAGATGAACGGGATGACGTACACCCACCGCTGCGGCCCCGACCCGGCCGCCTGGAAGGCGTACTGGGTGCGGATCGTCACGGCGATGCGGTCGGTGCCGGGCCAGCGGTTCCGCTTCGACTTCGCGCCCAACCGGGGGCGGGACGCGGTCCCCTGGACCCGGTGCTACCCCGGGGACCGGTACGCCGACATCGTCGGGATGGACGCCTACGACTCCCCGCGCGGGCTCACCTTCCCCGAGCAGGTGGCGGAGCCCTACGGGCTGCGGGCCCAGGTCGGCTTCGCCCGGGCCCACGGCAAGCCCGTCTCGTACCCGGAGTGGGGACTGTACGAGAACGGGGACGACCCCGCGTACCTGCGGGGCATGCTGGACTGGTTCGCGAGCGCCCGGCCGGTGTACCAGACCCTCACCGACTACTGCCCGCACGGGGTCTGGGGGTGCCGAAGCAACCCCAGGTCCACGGCTGTGTACCGCTCCCTGATGAGGAGTTAGGCGGATGAGGGGTCGGGCGCGTCAGGAGGAGCCGGCGCTGGACGGGCCGAAGAACTCGATCTCGGCGATGGCGACCTGGGTCTCGCGCGACGCCTGGTACGACGACTCGATCGTGAAGCGGACCGAGACGACGTCCGCCGCGCGGAAGCCGCGGGTCTGGCCGCCGGCCGTCTGGTCCAGGGTCACCTCGCGGTCCTCCGTCTTCCCGTCGGCCGTCTTGATCGTCGCCTTCAGACGGTGCGGCAGCGCCGACTTCCTGAGCTGGTCGAAGTGGGTCGACTCGCCCGAGGTGAAGATGACGTTCAGCAGCCGGGTCGGCTCGTCGAAGCGGGCCTCGATCCACTCGCCCTGGCCGGACTCCGTCACACCCGGGCCCCACCAGGTGTTGTTCACCTTGTCGAAGGCCAGGTCCGGCTTGTGGCCGGCGTACGAGCGGGACGCGCTGACGCGGTCCGGGGGCACCTGGACGCGTTTGGCGAAGTGGTCGCGGGTGGCGCTGATCGCCTTCGGCGTGTTGACCGCGAGGACCGCGACGACGGTGAGGAGGAGGGCCACGCCGATCCAGGTGAGGACGCGGTCGAAGGTGCGGCGCAGGCGGGGGCGGTCGCCCGCCCAGGGGGTCTCGCGGTTGCGGAAGTCGAGGATGCGGCGCCACCAGGGGCGGGGGGCCGACGGGGAGGTGTCGGGGTGGCCGGCCATGGGCATGGCGCAGCGGGTGCAGAAGTGGCGGTCGGGGCGGTTGGGGGTGGCGCACCAGGGGCAGGGGGTGCCGCCGTGGGCGCCGAGGTCTTCGCCGGGGGCGCGGACGGAGGCGGGGCGTTGGGGGGTGGGGCGGCCGGGGAGGACGGGGGTGACGGTGGCGGGGGCCGGGGTCGGGGTGGGTTCCGCCACCGGGATGAGCAGGCGCCGGGCGCGGTCGTGGGCGTCGTCGCCTTCGGCGGGCGGGGCCTGGGGGGGCTGCGTCGTCTCGTCTGCGGCTTGAGGTGTGGGGACGGTGGGGGCTTCGGGGGCGGCGGGGGTCGTGGAGTCCGTGCGGGTGGGTTGTGGCTGGTCGCGCAGTGCCCCGCGCCCCTGAAGGGGCGCCGGCGTCGTGGCTTCTTCCCGGTCGTCGTGGGTTGCGGTCGCGGTTGCCGTCGCCGTTGCCGGTGCCGGGGTCCGGATGTCCCGTGGGGGGAGGCCGGTGCCGCCGTCGCGGCGGGTGAAGGCGTCCCAGCCGTCGGGCGGGGCGGCGGAGTTCGACGCGGTGGCCGGGGTCGGCTCGGGGGTCGGGGTGTCCCTGTTGCCGGACCAGCTCAGCACCCCTCCGCAGGCGTCGCAGAAGGACTGGCCCGGTTCGGCGACCGTGCCGCACTCCGTGCAGTTCTGGGTGGTCGTCATCGCTGCGGGGTCCTTTCGGCGGACGGGGAAGACGCGGTCACCTGGACCGTGCAGGGCATGTGGGCGGGGCGGGCGGCGGCCACGAGGCGTTCCAGGCGGACCTCGTCGGCCGGGGTGGGCGCGGGCAGCGTGAGGTGGACGTGGAGGTGGGGGCGCGGGGTGCCGGGGAACGCGCCGAGGGGTCGGGCGCTCCAGGTCGCGCCGCCGCTCTCGGTGATCTCCGGTGCCACGCCGAACGCCAGCCGGACCGCCTCGGACAGGCCGCGCCGGGTGCCCCGGATGCGGTGCAGGTAGGCGGCCGCGGCCACCGCCGCGCGGAGCAGCGGTGCCGGTTCGGTGCCGTCCGTCTCCGCACCGACCCAGGTGCCGAGCCACTCCGCGAAGTCCAGTGGGGCCAGCGCCGGGTCGAAGTAACTGGGCAGGCAGTCCAGGACGTTGGGGATCGGTGCGATCACGTCGTCCAGGCCTGCGACGAAGCGCAGGGCGAGGTCGTCGTCGGCGAAGACCGCGGGGAGCATCGGGCCGATGGGCGTGGAGGAGCCCAGGCCGTCGATCGAGCCTCTCAACGCGGGCCTCCGGACACGTCGTTGGCGGTCGTCATTCGCCGATCACCCGGACCCGGTGGTCGTAGGAGAAGACCAGGGACGGGGCGTCCAGGTCGATGCGGTCCGTCGGGTCGCCGCGCTTGCCGGTGAGCGGGTCGGCGGGGTGCAGGACGACCTCGTCGACGAGTTCCACGCCGGGAACGCGTTGCAGCACCGCGAAGACCTCGCCGGACTGCACCGGGCGCCCGAACGGCCAGCCCTTGCCGTCGGCGCCGCCGGTCAGCGGGTCGAGGTGGCGGTAGAGGGCGTCGTGGGCCTGACGGCGGACCCGGTCCACGTCCACCCCGCGGAAGGCGTGCACCGTGGCGACGACGGTGACGCCCTGGTAGAAGGGCGGCCCGACGGCCAGCCTGGTGCCGATCAGGCGGCGTTCGTCCAGGTGGCGGGTGATGCGGTCCAACAGGGCGTCTCCGGGCACGAGTTGCTCGAAGCGCAGCCGCCCGCCGGGGTCCGCGACGGCCTGCGGGACCACCAGGACCCGTACCGCGTAGGCGCCGTGCTCGCCCTCCTCGCCCTCCAGGCAGGTGATCCGGGCGGTCTCCGGGGCGGCGCGCCGGGCCAGCTCCTCGTAGTCCCGCAGGGTCACCGCCCGCTCCTGGGCGCGCAGCGTGATCGGGGCGCGCACCTTGGCCTCGGCGACCGTCTCGCCGTCCACTCCCCCGCGCGCCGCCTCCCGGTTGACGACCTCGGAGACGTACGGGATGGAGGAGCGCAGGATCTGTACGGCCCCCCGGGCCACGTTGCCGTCCCGGCCGCCGCCGGTGCGGTAGCGGCGGGCCCTGATGACGGCGCCCTTCGCGGCCACCGCCCCGTACTGGCGCAGCGAGCCGTCCGGTTCGCGCACCGCGGGGCCGAAGGCGATCTCGCCGGTGGTCGCGTCGAGCGTGATGTGCCGGTCGTACGGCCCGGAGGCCGCGAAGTGCGGGACCACCTGCCAGTCCAGCCAGCCGCCCTCGCCGTCGTGCTCGGCGGTCTGCAGGAGCAGCGGCGGGGTGTCGCCGACGACGGGGGCGTGGGCGAGGCGCAGCCGCTGGCCGGGCAGGCCGGTGGACTCGCCGAGCGCCTCGTCCTCGACGGTCTCCGCGTGCACCGCGCCGGTCGTGCCGCCGATCGTGCAGGCCTCGGCGAACCGGACCGTCGGGGAGGTGGTGTAGAAGGGCTGGTCGGGGTGGGGTTCGGTGACCCGGCAGCGCAGCCAGCCCGCCTCCCGGCCGCCGTTGCGGGAGAGCACATGACCGCCGGGGACGTGCAGCACGACCTCGCCGGGCCGGTTCAGGCCGCCGGTGCCGTCCTGGTCGACCTCGCACTCCCGCCAGCCGTCCTCCGTCCACGCCTCCCACACCAGCGGCGGCTGCCGCGGGTCCACGCCGACACCGTCGACCCTGCTGTCCAGGTCGAGCGCGACCGCGCAGTGCGGGACGGCCGCGGACAGGCCGAGCAGCATGCAGTCACCGGGGTTCGGGGACTCGGTGAAGCACAACAGGTCCTTGCCTTCGGCGAGTTCGTGGGTGAGGTCCACGACGGCCGAGCCGCGCTCCTGCTTCATCAGGTGCCGCAGCCCGCTCGGCACGATCGCCAGGTCGCGTTCGGTCGCGAAGACCACCGCCTCCTGGGTCTCGGTACGGCGGGTCGCCACCTCCGTGCCGACCGGCACCGGAACCGTGTCCTCCTGGGCCGCCGACAGCCAGAACGTCACCTCGGTGCGGGCCGCCGACGGCGGGAACAGCGTGATGCCGACCAGGTCCAGGAAGGCCAGGTGGTTCTTCTCCGGGACCCGGTTGAGCCGGTACACGATCTGGTCGGCCATGTGCGCGACCGTCTCCACCAGCGTGATGCCGGGGTCGGAGACGTTGTGGTCGGTCCACTCCGGCGCGCGCTGCTGGATGTAACGCTTGGCGTCGTCGACGAACTGCTGGAAACGCCGGTCGTCGAGGTTCGGGGAGGGCAGGGCCATCGGGGATCAGCGGTCGCTTTCCGAGGAGTCCGAGGAGGCGGGCGGCAGGTCCGGCTCGTCGTGGGAGGGGATGACGTAGAAGGGGAAGACCAGGCTGCGCGGGTTGTTGGTGCCGCGGATCGAGTAGCGGACGTCGATCATCAGCACGCTCGGGTCGGCCCCGGTGCTGACCTCGACGTCCTCGACCTCGATCCGCGGCTCCCAGCGGTCCAGGCTGGTGTACACCTCGTGCTGGATCCGGCCGGCGGTCTGTTCGTTGACCGGTGCGAAGACCAGGTCGTGGATGGCGCAGCCGAACTCCGGGCGCATCGGGCGTTCGCCGGGGGCCGTGGAGAGGACGAGGCGGATGGCCTCCTCCACCTCCTTCTCGCCGCTGACCAGGGCGATACCACCGGTGGGGCCGATCCGCAGCGGGAAGGACCAGCCCGAGCCCACGAACTGTTCTGCCATCAGCTCCGCACCCGCCCCTCGGGGACGACCTCGAGCCCGCTCATGCGGGGATCACCATCACGGTCAGTCCGCCCATCATCAGGTTGCCGATGACCGGCACCTCGGGTGCCTGGATCGCCACGGTGGCCAGGGAGCTGATCGCGACGGCCGCGTTGCCTCGCAGTGACAGGGCCGCGTTCGCCATCAGGTTCACGGCGGCGGCGTTCACCGAGACCGCGCCCGCGGGGGACTTGATGTCGACGAGTTCCGCGCTCTGCAGGGAGAGCGGTCCGCCGCTCCTGATGCTGAGCGCGCCGCCCGCCTTCAGGGACAGGTTGGCGCCGG
This sequence comes from Streptomyces sp. NPDC007162, assembly GCF_040634175.1. Classification (NCBI taxonomy): domain Bacteria; kingdom Bacillati; phylum Actinomycetota; class Actinomycetes; order Kitasatosporales; family Streptomycetaceae; genus Streptomyces; species Streptomyces sp. NPDC007162. The sequence continues at coordinate 5,622 of NZ_JBEYFC010000014.1, read as the reverse complement.
CCTCGACCGACACCGACCTGCTGCCCTTGATGGAGACACTGCCCTTGCTGTCCACGGTGATCTCGGTCTTCTGCCGGTCGAGATGGACGGTCAGCTTGTTGTCGCCGCTGGCCAGCCGGACGCCCTGTTTGCGGCCCCGCTGGTCGAGCAGGTCCATGCGGTTGCCGACGCGGTCGGAGATCGTGTGCCGGGTGGCGCGGCCGCGCAGGCCGTCGTGGAGCGGGACGTCCCGCACCCGGGTCGGCTTGTCCTTGCCGTTGTAGAGGCCGCCGATGACGTACGCGTGGTCGAGGGCGCCCCGGTCGAAGGCGACCAGCACCTCGTCGCCGACGTCCATCGGGAACACCCCGCCGCCACGCACCCCGCCCATCTGCACGGTCCGCGTCCAGTCGCTGACGTAGGTGTCGTCGAGCCAGGGGAACTTGATCTTCACCCGGCCCTGCTGGAGCGGGTCCTGCACGTCGGTGACGAGCGCCGGGGCCACGCTCAGCTGCCGGTCGGAACCGGCGTCGGTGGCCCCGCCGCCCGAGGCCACCCCGTACAGGGAGCGCCACTGCCGGCCGCTGACCGTCACCCAGGTCTCGTAGTGCTTGGCGTCGCCGAAGACGTGCCGTACCGAGGTCACCGTGTACTTGCCGGCGAAGGGCGTGCCGACGTCCTTGAGCGCCACCGGCACCCCGGGCCGCAGCTGCGGATTGCCCCGGACGATCACCTCGACCTCCGCGAACCCGCTCGTCACGTCGTCGGAGAGGGCGTCCGCCGCGAACTTCACCTCCGACTGCTTGTCGTAGGGGGTACGCGTCTCCACCAGCTTGGCCGCCGGGAACTTGGCGTAGGCGTCACCGGGGGTGGCGCCGATGCTGTACGCCTTGTTCCCGTTGGCCTTCGAGGTCGCGGTGAGCGTCTTCTTCGTCGTCACGTCCCAGCCGCGGGACTCGACGGTGGCGACCTGGTCGGCGGCGGTCACCGCGGAGCGCAGCCGCAGGATGTCGTGCCCGGCCTCCAGGACGAAGGGGCTCTTGTCGCCGTCCGTGCTCGTCGAGGGCGCGCCGGAGGCGTCCTTCGGCTTCACGAACTGGAACTTGCCCTTCGCGTCGACCGACATCACCATCTCGTTCTCGTCGGCGAGCCGCGCGAGGAACTCCCAGTCGGTGACGTTGCTCTGGCTGATGAACTCGTAGACGGTCTTCGTCGCGTCGATCCGGCCGATCGGCACCCCGTCCTGCCCGGCCAGCTTGCGGGCGATGTCGGAGGCCGTCTGGTTGCGGTAGGCGACCACCCGGCGCTGGCGCATCAGCCGGAAGCCGTTGTCGTAGCCGCGGATCACCGCGTAGCTGCCGGTGCCGTCGTACTCGGCCTCCATCGCGGTGACCTCGCCGGTCAGCAGCGGGCCCGCGGTGTCCTGGCCGTCGGACATCGGGGTGAGCACCACCTCGCTGCCGAACTTGACGCCCAGGTCGCCGAAGAGCTTGCGGTCCTTGTCGCGGAAGGTCAGCTGGAAGGCGGCGGGCACCCCGACGCCCTGGTCGACGGTGGCGTCGACCAGGGCCGACCCCCACACCGGGTCGGACTTCAGGTCCTTCCCGTCGACGGTGACCTTGATGATGTTCGAATACGCGTACTTCACCATCAGCGCCGCACCTCCTCGGCGGCGGGCAGCACGAGTTCCGTGCCGGTGGGCAGCCGGTTGGGGTCGTCGATCCCGTTGGCGTCGGCGATCGACCGCCACGCCGACGCGTCGCCGTACTCCCGCCAGGCCAGCGCCTGCAGCGAGTCCCCGGCGACCACCCGGTGCACGCGCTGTGCGGTGAGCGCCCCGGAGGTCGGGTTCTGCCCGGGGGTCTTGGTCGGGATCTCCTGGAGCTGGAGCCGGCAGGTGGCCCGGATGGGCATCCCGCTGGTCCCGAACAGGGTGTACGAGGCGTCGGCGGAGGCGACGAACGCGGTGAAGCGGGCCGTCGAGAACGAACCCCACTCGAAGACCACCCACGGCGGCGAGGGCCGCTTGTTCGCGATGCTCTGACTGGTGACCTCGCAGCAGGTCAGCAGCGACTCGACCTTCTTGAGCACCGTGTTGTCGGTCGGGTCGTCGGAGGAGTCCAGGAAGATCTCCACGTTCATCTGCCGCGGGTACGCGCCGAGGAACTCCGGGAGCGGGCCGTCGCGTTCGATCGGCGCGTACGAGGACTTCCAGTCGGCGCGGCGGCCGATGCTGAGCTGCGCCGGGTTGAAGTCGAAGTGGAAGGACTTGATGAGAGCGCCCGGGGTGCGGCTGCCGCTCGGCGGGGGCTGGTGGATCTCCAGGGTGGCGCGCACGAGGCTCTTGCCGGCGCCCCGGCTGCTGCTGGCCATGTCTTTCTCTTGCCTCTCGTCTCTCTCGTCCCGCTCAGTCCGTGAAGCCGTGGTGGGTGATCTCCAGGACCTCGGTGGCCACGGCGGGGCTGGCCGGGTCGAGGGAGGGGCCCTGCCAGCTCACGGGCAGGACGTCGAGGAGACCCCAGCGGGCGACCTCCGAGCCGTCCGCCCGCAGCGCCGTGATCTGGGCGGTGGGACGCTTGATGCCGGTCTGCACGGAGGAGATCCACTTGGCGACCTTGGAGGTGTCCGGGGTGAGCGGACGGGTCAGCCGGATGGTGGAGAAGGTGACGCGGGTGGGCAGTTGCCACACGAAGCCGTTGTTGCCGCCCTCCTGCCTGCGCTCGACCTCCACCTGCGAGGACAGCCCCTGGCACCCGTTGAAGTAGCCGAGGCTCTCGCCGTCGATGGAGAGGCTGAACCAGATCGTGGTTCCCGGGTCCTGGCGAGCCATCGGGGGCCTTTCTTCGGATGGGTGGGGGCGGGTACGGCGTGGAGGGTGGGCGGGGTTCAGGGGCGGAAGTCGCGGAGCTTTCCGACGCGTTCACGGTCCCGGCGCAGTTCCGTGCGGACCTGCCGGGTGATCCGGTCGATGATCCGGTGGACCAGTGCGTCCACCTGGTACTCGGTCAGGGCCCGCGGGTCGAAGCCGCCCTCCTCGATCGCCGTGTACTCCGGCGGGTCGTCACCGTCACCGGTGGCCGAGGCGGAGTACGACGGCGGGGGGTCGTCCGGGGGCGAGGACGGGGGCGGCGGTGGGGGTGGCGGCGTCTCGGACCTGGTGAGCGGGGCCTGGGAGCGGGTGGGGGTGGAGCCGGTGACGGGGGCCTTCTTCACGGAGTGCGGGGGAAGGACCGGCGGCGGCGAGGTGGGGAGGGTGTCGCGCTGGACGGTGGGCGGGTTGAGGGGGGCTACGGGAAGGGGGGCGGCCTCGGGGAGGGGGGTGGTGCCGCCTTGGGGAGCGGTTGTGTGCCGGACGGTGGAGGTGCCGGTGTTGGCGTTGGTGTTGGTGGTTCGGAGGGGGACCGGCTGCGAGGTGCCGGAGGCGGTGGTCGCCCGCTGTACGGGGACGGTGAGGGAAGAGGCCGCGGTCGCCGTGACACCCGGCGTGGGCGGGAACGTCCTGGTCGGTGCGATGCCGGACACGTGGGCCGACGTGCTGGAGGAGGGGGTGGCGGGGCGTCGCTGGACGGTTGCCGGGGGGCCGCCGTCGGTGGTGGGGACGGGGGCCGAGGCTTCCGTCAGGAACGGGGGTGTGGCGGGGGCGAAGGAAGGCTGGTGGAAGGCGCCGGCCGGGATCGACGGCAGGGGCGTGGGCGGCTTCGGTGCGGTTGCCGGGGACGGCTGGGCGGCCGAGCGGTCAGCTGGACCGGACGGTGCCTGTCGCTGCCGCTGCCGCTGTACGGGCTGAGCGGGGGACTTGAGGGGGGCGCCGAGACCGAGGCGGGGGGTGCCGGGGGCGCGCTGGACGGATACGGGAGCCGGGGCCGACGGCGTGGGGGCCTGGGTACGCGCAATGGGTGCGGGTGCGGGTGCGGGTGCGGGTGCGGGTGCGGGCGAGCTTGCGGGTGCGGAGGCATGAGTCCCTGTGCTGTGCGTCGCCGGTCGCTGCACCGGAGGGTGGGTGGTGTCGTCGGCTGCGGGGCGTGCGGGCGCTCCGCGCGGCGGTGTCGGGGACGGGGACAGGGGGGCACCGAGGCCGGGGCGCGGGGTGCCAGGGGATGACACGGCACGTTGCACGGAGGGGGTGCTGCCGCCGGTCGCCACCTGGGCGTTCGGGGTTGTGGGTCCGGTGTCGGCCGGTGGGGGCTGGTCGCGCAGTTCCCCGCGCCCCTGACGGGGCGCTGTCGTCGCCGTGCCCGACGAGCCGCTGTGGCCCCGAAGGGCGGCTGCCCCAGCAGCACCCGCCGGACCACCGTCGCCCCGACGGGACACCTCCGACGCCGTGCCCGACGAGTCCACGTGGCGTTGCACGGCCACTGCCGATGGCGTGCTTGTCGAGCCGCCTCGGCCCTGCGAGGACGCTCCCGTCGCAGCACCGGCCGACCCACCATCGCCCTGACGGGACACCGCCGACGTCGCGCCCGACGAGACGCCTCGGCCCCGAAGGGGCGCTGTCGTGGCACCGGGCACCGACGGCACCGCAGCCGCCGACCCGCCCTGACGCTGCACGGCCACCGCCGACGCCCCACCTGCCGAGCCGCCTCGGCCCTGCGAGGGCGCTCCCGTCGCGGCACCGGCCGACCCACGATCACTCTGACCGGCCCCGGACGGCACCACAGCCGCCGACCCACCCTGACGTTGCACAGACACCGCCGACGCCCCACCCACCGGGCCACCTCGGCCCTGAAGCGGCGCCCCCACCGAGCCCGACGAGTCCACGTGGCGTTGCACGGACACTGCCGATGGCGTGCTTGTCGAGCCGCCTCGGCCCTGCGAGGGCGCTCCCGTCGCGGCACCGGCCGACCCACGATCACTCTGACCGGCCCCGGACGGCACCACAGCCGCCGACCCACCCTGACGCTGAACGGACACCGCCGACGCCCCACCTACCGAGTCACCTCGGCCCTGGAGCGGCGCCCCCGTCACAGCGCCGGCCGTACCGCCGTCGCTCTGACCGGGCACCGGCGGCACCGCGGCCGCCGAGCCCCCCTGACGTTGGACGGACACCGCCGTCGCCCCACCTACCGAGCCGGTGGTGTCCGAGGCCGCGTGCCCCGGCTTCCGCTGGACAACCGGGCCGGAGGCCGACGGCAGCGTGGGCGTCCGTGAGACGTCCGGCAGCGCCGGTGCCGCCGGTGTCGTACGGCCGTTGACCGACGCACCGCTCGTCGAGGGGGTGGCTCGCGACTCGGCCGAGGCTGGGGTCGTAGGACCGCTCGCTGAAGGGGCGGCGCCCGCCGACCGCCGCTGCACAACAGGTGGACGCGCTGCCGCCGTTGGGAGCGGCGGCGGTGCCGGCCTACCCGCCGGTGCCGGACCCTGGCCGGCGGCCGTGCCCTGTCCGGATGGGAGTGGTGCCGCCTCCGGTGTGGCGGGAGCTGCGGACCGGCCAGGCCGCCTTCCGCTCACCGCCGGAGCCGCACCCTCGGACGCACGCTGCACCACCGCGTCGCCGGTTGTTTCGCCCCCCGATCGATCGCCCTCGTCCGCCACCACCGTCCCCGGCGCCGACGGCAGCGTACGGCGCTGCGCAGCCGTGGCCGCCGTACTCGCCGGCGCCTGCGTCAGCGCGCGGCGCCGAGGCGCGGCAGGGGGTGCCGGTGT
>NZ_JBEYFC010000013.1:0-41263 GCF_040634175.1 Streptomyces sp. NPDC007162 | reverse complement strand
GGGTGGCCAGCACCGAGTGCAGCAGCTCCTGGGGGTTGCCCCTACGGCTTTGCTACTGGCCGGCGTTGCCGGGGTCCAGCGGGTTGTTCGTGTCGCCGCCGCCCGTCGGGGTCTCCACCGGGAGCGACGGCTCGTTCGTCGTGGGGGGCGGGGAGGTCGTCGGGGTCTGGGACGGGGTCCGCGACGGGGTCTGGGACGGGGTCGCCGACTTCGACGGGGTCTCGCTGGGCGTCTGGGAAGGCGTCTGCGAGGGGGTCGCCGACTTCGACGGGGTCACGGTGGGCTGGACCGCCGCGCCCAGGTCGGTCTGCAGGTCGAACTTCTGCTTCTTGGTGACGCCGAAGGTGTACGTCGCCCAGATCTGCGCCGGGTAACCGCCACCGTTGATGCGGCCGGTGCCGGGGATCAGGCCGGTGGCGCCGGTCAGCGGGACCTGGTTGTGGGTCTTGGCGTCCTCGCCGAACAGGCCGACCGAGGTGACGAGGTCGGGCGTGTAGCCGGTGAACCAGGCCGACTTGTTGTTGTCGGAGGTACCTGTCTTGCCCGCCACCTGCTGGCCGTTGCGCAGCGGGTTCTGGGCCACCGACACCTTCGCCGTACCGTCGTCGACCACGCCGGTCAGCACCGAGGTCACCTGGTCGGCCGCGGTGCGGCTGATGACCTGTTCGCCGATCGGGTTCGGTATGTCGACCTTGCGGCCGGTCTTCTCCGCCGACGCGATGACCGTCGGGGTGACCTTCTTGCCGTGGTTGTCGAAGGTGGCGTACACCCCGGCCATCTCCAGCGGGCTCGCGCCCATGCTGCCGAGGGTCATGGCGGGCACCGCCTGCAGACCCGTGGTGTCCAGGCCCAGCTGGTCGGCGGTCTGCATGACGTTCTTCATGCCGACGTCCACACCCATCTGCGCGAACACCGAGTTGACGGACTTGTTCATCGCCGTCTGCACGGTGATGTCGCCGTAGTCGGCCTTGTCCTCGTTCGGCGGCGAGAACGCGATGTCGCTGCCCTTGACCGGACGGCCGCTGGTGCCGTCGTAGATCGTGTTCGCGTTGATGTCCTTGCCGTCCTGCGTCTTCGCCTGTTCTTCCAGGGCGGCGGCGAGGATGATCGGCTTGAAGGTGGACGCGGGCTGGTAGTCGGCGCGGGTGGCGTTGTCGGTGTAGTGGTCGTAGTAGCTCGTGCCGCCGTACAGGGCGAGGACCTTGCCCGTCTTGGGGTCGACGGAGACGGCGCCGGCCTGGACGTTCTTGTCGACCTTGCGCTTCTTGCCGTCGAGCTTGCTGGTGAGCTGGCTCTTGACGGCCGCCTCCAGCCTGGCCTGCTTCTTCGGGTCGATGTTCAGGGTGAAGGTCCAGCCCTGGTCGACCACGAGGGCCTCCGCCTCGGACCGGGTGATGCCCTGTTGCTTCATCAGCTGGTTCTCCAGCTGGGTGTTGGCCAGTTCGACCAGGTAGCCCTTCTGGCCCTCGAGGCCCGAGGCGGCCTTCGGCGCCTTGGGGATCGGGAACCTCATGGCGTCCCGCTTGGACTTGTCCAGCCAGCCCTGGCCGACCATGTTGTTCAGGACGTAGTTCCAGCGCTCCTGCACCAGCTTCCTGCCGACGGGCCCCGCCACCGCCCAGTCGTACTGGCTCGGCGCCTGGAGCAGCGCGGCCAGGTAGGCGCCCTGCTGGACGTTCAGGTCCTGGGCGTCGACGTGGTAGTAGGCCTGGGCGGCGGCCTGGATGCCGTAGGCGCCCCGGCCGTAGTAGCTGGTGTTGATGTAACCGGCGAGGATGTAGTCCTTCGACTTCTCCCGGTCCACCTTGAGCGTGATGACCAGTTCCTTCAGCTTGCGCGTGACGGTCTGGTTCTGGTCGAGGTAGTAGTTCTTGACGTACTGCTGGGTGATCGTCGAACCGCCCTGGGTGCCGCGGCCCATCGCGGTGTTGTAGAGGCCGCGGGCCATGCCCCGCAGGTTGATCCCGTTGTCGTTGTAGAAGGTCTTGTTCTCGGCCGCGACGAAGGTGTGCTGGACGTCCTTCGGGACCTTGGAGAGGTCCACGATCTCGCGGTTGACGGTGCCCTTGCGGGCGAGGACCGTGCCGTCGCTGTACTTGTAGACGTTGCTCTGGGTCTGCGCGAGGGCGTTGCCCTCGGGAATGCCCACCATCACGTACAGCGCGATGAAGGCGCCGATGCCCAGCAGACAGACGCCCAGGAACGTGCCGAGCATCTTCTTCCAGGTGAACAGCCGGCGTATCCGGCCCTTGGCGGGCTTGCCGTCCTTGCCCGGCTTGCCGGGCCTGGTCCTGGCGGCGGCCTTGCGGCGCTCCGCGCGGGTGGCGCCCTCGGCCGCGGACGGGGCCTCGACGGTGGTGGTGCCGCCCGCCGCGGGTGTCTCGGACTCGGGCGGCGGGGAGGGGCGGTTCCGGGGCGCGGCGCGGCGGCCACCCCGCTGCCGCGCTTTTCTCTCTTCCGCTCGTCCCATGAGTCCGTCTGCTCCGCTTCGTCTCGGCTGTCACACGTGTGTGCGGCTGTCACACAAGCACTTGGCTCAGGTCAGTCCAGAAAGCTAACACCGCTCTCTATGACAAAGGACGCACGATCACGCCTTTCGCGGACGTGACAATCAGCACCCTGCCCAACGGAACCGACGACCAGGGGAGACGCAGGGTTGCTCCGCGCGATAAAGTGATATCACTTAGCTAGAACCGAGCTAGGCATCGTCACTCGAGGGGGAACCCATGTCCGACCACGACTCGCCACTGACCGCCGACGTACCCGAGATGCCGGCCCCGCGCGTGCGGGAGTTCACGGCGCACAGCATCGGCGGCGGGCTCGCGCTGCTGCTGGGCCTGGTGGGGCTGGCGGCCGCCGTGGCGCTCTTCGCCGCCGCCTCCGTCGCCCCCGCCTTCGCGGTCGGCGGCGTCCTCGTCTTCCTCGCCGCCGTCATCGCGATGCGCGGACTGAACACGGTGGCGCCGGGCGAGGCGCGGGTCGTCCAGCTGTTCGGGCGATACCGGGGCACGATCCGGCAGGACGGGCTGCGCTGGGTGAACCCCTTCACCTCGCGCACGAGGATCTCCACCCGGGTGCGCAACCACGAGACCGCGGTCCTCAAGGTCAACGACGCCTACGGCAACCCGATCGAGCTCGCCGCGGTCGTGGTGTGGAAGGTGCAGGACACCGCGCAGGCCGTCTTCGAGGTCGACGACTACACGGAGTTCGTCGCCACGCAGACCGAGACCGCGGTACGGCACATCGCCATCGAGTACCCGTACGACGCCCACGACGAGGGCGGGCTCTCGCTGCGCGGCAACGCCGAGGAGATCACCGAGAAGCTGGCCGTCGAACTCCAGGCGCGGGTGGAGGCGGCCGGGGTGCGGATCGTGGAGTCACGCTTCACGCATCTCGCGTACGCTCCGGAGATCGCCTCCGCGATGCTCCAGCGGCAGCAGGCCGGCGCGGTGGTGGCCGCGCGGCGGCAGATAGTCGACGGCGCGGTGGGCATGGTGGAGGCGGCGCTCGCGCGGATCGCCGAGCAGGACATCGTGGAACTGGACGAGGAGCGCAAGGCGGCGATGGTGTCCAACCTGATGGTGGTGCTGTGCGGGGACCGGGCGCCGCAGCCGGTGCTCAACACCGGGACGCTCTACCAGTGACGGACTCGCCCTCTCCCGAGGAGCCGCCGCGGCGCCGGCCGCAGCAGCGCAAGCAGGTGCTGCTGCGGCTGGACCCGTCGGTGTACGACGCGCTGGCGCGCTGGGCCGGTGACGAGTTGCGCTCGGCCAACGCCCAGATCGAGTTCCTGCTGCGCCGCGCCCTCGCGGAAGCGGGCCGTCTCCCCGGCGAGGTGGGCCCCCTGCCGCGCCGGGGCCGGCCACCAGGGGGTTCCGGCCCGAGACCCCCGTCGGCCTGAACCACCGCGCTCACGCCAGCTCCTCCTTGAAGCCCTGGCGCCAGGACGGGTGGCGGGGCTGCCAGCCCAGTGCACGTTTCGCCTTGGCGTTGGAGAAGCCGCGGCCCTCGGTCATGATGACCACCGCCTGCTCCCCGGCCAGCCATCGCGCCAGCCACACCGGCACCCGCAGCGGCGGCCTGGCCCCCGCGCACTCGGCGAGGTGGGGCAGCCACTCGGCGGCCGGCGCCGGTTCGTCGTCGACGACGTTGAAGACACCCCGCGCCTGCTGCTCCACGGCCAGCACGGTCGCGCTCGCCGCGTCGTCCAGGTGGATCCAGGAGCTGTAGCCGGTGGCCCGCCCGACCAGCGGGTACTGGCGCTTGCGGACCAGCTCCACCTGGTCGTCGATGGCGCCGGGGCCGTAGAAGGCGCCGTAGCGCAGCACCGCGCCGCCGGCTCCGAGGACCGTCTCCTCCAGGTGGCGCAGCGCCAGCATCCCCTGGTGCGCGGCCGTCCCCGCCATCAGGTCCAGCGGGTCCTCCTCCGTCTTCACCCAGCCGCCCTCGCGGATCCCGTTCCAGCTGGCGTGGCCCTGGGCGACGACATGGCGCACCCCGGTCGCCTCGGCGGCGGCCAGCAGATGGTCCGTACCCTCCGTGCGCAGCCGGTTGGTGAGGGCGAACCAGCGGTCGGGGCGGCGGATGTCGGGCTTGCCCGCGTGCGCCAGGGAGATCGCCGTCAGCTGGTGGACGATCACGTCGGGCCGGGCCTCGGCCACCGCCGCCCCGACCGACAGCGCGTCGAGCCCGTCCATCACGACGCCCTCGGCGCCCATTCCCCCGAGCAGCTCCAGTCGGTCCGCGCTGGTCGTCGTGGCCGTCACCCGATGCCCCCGCGCCACCAGCTGCGGCACCAGCCGCCGTCCCAGAACCCCGCTGCCACCCGCCACGAACACCCGCACGGCGATCACCTTCCAGGTACGAGAAACCGTCTTGGCGTCAAGGACGAGACAGCCCCGGCCCGCTGTGACATCGCGATGTCGCAGAACCGTGACATTCGGCCCCCACCTGCGCGGAAACCCAGGGCGGTCCCTGCGGGAGGACAGCGGGCGACCAGCTGCCCACGATGCGTATACACACCGCGTATACACCGTGTGTAGAGTGCTCCGCATGTCCATCGGTCACACCCTCCTGGGACTCCTGGAGTCCGGCCCGCGCCATGGTTACGACCTCAAGCGGGCCTTCGACGAGAAGTTCGGTCACGACCGGCCGCTCCACTACGGCCAGGTCTATTCGACGATGTCCCGGCTGCTGAAGAACGGCCTGGTCGAGGTCGACGGCATCGAGGCGGGCGGCGGCCCGGAGCGGAAGCGGTACGCCATCACGGACGCCGGGATCACCGACGTGGAGCGGTGGCTGGCGACGCCCGAGAAGCCGGAGGAGTACCTCCAGTCGACGCTGTACACCAAGGTCGTGCTCGCGCTGCTGACGCACCGCGAGGCCGCCGACATCCTGGACGGCCAGCGGGCCGAGCACCTGCGCAGCATGCGGATCCTGACCGACCGCAAGCGCCGGGGCGATCTCGCCGACCAGCTCATCTGCGACCACGCCCTGTTCCATCTGGAGGCGGATCTGCGGTGGCTGGAACTGACGGCCGCACGACTCGACAAGCTCCGGGCGGAGGTGGCCCGGTGAGTGCTCCCGCTGGTTCGCTGCTCGCGGCCGAGGGGCTGCGGAAGGCCTACGGCCCGACCGTCGCACTCGACGGGGCCGAGTTCTCGATACACGCCGGCGAGGTGGTCGCCGTGATGGGTCCGTCCGGGTCCGGCAAGTCGACCCTGCTGCACTGCCTCGCCGGGATCGTGCCGCCGGACGCGGGTTCGATCATGTACGCCGGGCGGGAGATGGCGACCATGAACGACGCCGAGCGCAGTGCGCTCAGGCGCAGCGAGTTCGGGTTCGTCTTCCAGTTCGGGCAGCTGGTGCCGGAGCTGACCTGCGTGGAGAACGTGGCGCTGCCGCTGCGGCTGAACGGCACGTCCCGCAAGGAGGCCGAGAAGGCGGCTCTCGGGTGGATGGCACGGCTGGAGGTCGACGACCTCGCGAAGAAGCGGCCCGGCGAGGTCTCCGGCGGCCAGGGGCAGCGGGTCGCGGTGGCACGGGCGCTGGTGACCGGGCCACGGGTGGTGTTCGCGGACGAGCCGACCGGCGCGCTGGACTCGCTCAACGGCGAGCGTGTGATGGAGCTGCTGACGGACGCCGCCCGGTCCACCAACGCGGCCGTCGTGCTGGTCACGCACGAGGCCCGGGTGGCCGCCTACTCCGACCGCGAGATCGTCGTACGGGACGGCAAGTCCCGGGACATGGAGCGGACCGTATGAGCGGGCGCTGGGCCGGGGATCTGGCCATGGGGGCGCGGTTCGCCCTCACCGGCGGGCGCGAGGGCTGGATCCGGGCCCTGCTGACCGCGGTCGGCGTGGGACTCGGCGTGGCACTGCTGCTGCTCACGGCTGCGGTGCCGAACCTCCTGGACGCCCGGCACGCGAAGGAGGCCGTGCGCAAGGACTACTCGCTGACCCCGGCGAGGATCCCGGCGGCCGACGACACGATCGTCGTCGCCCATGTGAACACCTCGTGGTACGGCGCGGACATCCGGGCCCGGCTGGTCGACCCCGACGGACCGCACGCGCCGGTGCCGGTGGGCATCGACCGCGTCCCGGCGGCCGGCGAGATGTACGTCTCCCCCGCTCTGGAGAAGCTGCTGAAGGCGCCCGGCAACGGGCTGCTGCGCCAGCGGCTGCCCGCGAAGGTGGTCGGGACGATCGGCGAGCGGGGGCTGATCGGCCCGACCGAACTCGCCTACTACATGGGTGCGCAGGGGCTGGAGCGGCAGATCGGCCACAGTCCGGAGGTCGGCCGCATCAAGCGCTTCGGGGACGTCTCCGGTGAGTCGTCGGAGGGGCTGGACCCGATTCTGCTGCTGCTCGTGCTGCTCGTCTTCGTGGTGCTGCTGGCCCCGGTCGGCATCTTCATCGGCACCGCCGTACAGCTCGGCGGCGAGCGGCGCGACCGGCGGCTCGCGGCGCTGCGCCTGGTGGGCTGCGACGGCCGGATGGTCCGCCGGATCGCCGCCGGGGAGGCACTGGCGGGCGCGGTGCTCGGCCTGGTGCTCGGCACCGGGTTCTTCCTGCTGGGCAGCCAGGCGGCGGCCACCATCGAGCTGTTCGACGTCAGCGTCTACCCGGACTACCTCACCCCGACGCCGGCCCTGGCCGCCCTGGTGGCCGTCGCGGTGCCCGCCGCCGCGGTCCTGGTCACCCTGTTCGCGATGCGCCGGGTCGTCATCGAACCGCTCGGCGTGGTCCGCACGGCGCGGCCCGCGCGGCGCCGGCTGTGGTGGCGGCTGCTGCTGCCGGTCGGCGGCCTCGCGATGCTCTACCCGATGATCGGAAAGGGCGCCGACGGCGGGGACTTCAACCAGTACCTCGTGACCGGTGGCGTCCTGGCGCTGCTGGTCGGCGTCACCGCGCTGCTGCCCTGGGTGGTGGAACGCGCCGTCGGCCGCCTCGGGGACGGCGCCGTCTCCTGGCAACTCGCGGTACGCAGGCTCCAGTTGAGCAGCGGTACGGCCGCCCGGATGGTCAACGGCGTCGCGGTGGCGGTGGCCGGCGCGATCGCCCTGCAGATGCTGTTCTCCGGTGTGCAGGCCGACTACACCAAGAACACTGGGAAGGACCCGAACCGCGCCCAGATGGAGGTGGACCTGCCGGACGGCGTCCAGGTGGCCGCCGCGGGGGCCAGGCTCAAGGCGGCCAAGGGGGTGAAGGCGGCGGTGACGCTGTCCCGGACGGAGTACAGCGACAAGCGCCTCGACCCGGACACCAGCATGCAGGTGATCGTCGGTGACTGCGCGGCCCTGCGCGAGGTGGCGGTCCTGCCCTCCTGCCGCGAGGGGGACGCCTTCCTGTCCGCCTCCTGGGCCGACGACCCGACGGCGCGCAAGCTGCTGGCCCCGGGCCGTACGGTGTGGGTCGGCCCGTCCTACAGCGGCAGCCCCGGCGCCGAGGCGCGGTGGACCGTACCGGCGAAGCTGCCGAAGGTGCCCACCCGCAAGGACGCGCTGAGCACCGACCTCAGCGGGGTCCTGGTCACCCCGTCCGCACTGCCCGCGAAGGCGCTGACGGCCCTGCGCGGAAATGTGTACCTGCGGCTGGACACGGCGGAGCCGGACGCGGAGGAGCAGGTGCGCACCGTCGCCATGGGCATCGACCCGCTCGCCGACGCCTGGACCTGGGCGGCGACCACCCGCGACCCGAAGTACGACACCATCCGCACCGGCCTGTTCGTGGGCGCTGCCGCCGTCCTCGCCCTCATCGGGGCGAGCCTGCTGGTCTCCCAGCTGGAGCAGTTGCGCGAGCGCAGGAAGCTGCTGTCGGCGCTGATCGCGTTCGGCACCCGGCGGCGCACCCTCACCCTGTCCGTGCTCTGGCAGTCGGCGATCCCCATCACGCTGGGCCTGCTGCTCGCGACGGCGGTCGGGCTGACGCTCGGCGGGGTGCTGATGAAGATGACGGCGGTGCCGTTGCGGGTGGACTGGGTGAGCGTGCTGTCGATGACCGGTTTCGGCGCGGGAGTCGTCGTCGCGGTGACCCTGCTCAGTCTGCCGCCGCTGCTGCGGCTGATGCGCCCCGACGGCCTGCGGACCGAATAGGCGGTGGGTACCGCCGTGGAAGCCGAAGGGGTCCGCGCCGCGTTCGCGTAGGCGCGGTTCCCCGCGGACCCCGTCCACCGTCAGAGGGCGGGGTCTTCGGCCTCCCTGGGGAGCACGTCCTCGGGCTCCGCTTCGGCCTCGGCGTCCTCGTCCTCGTCCTCCAGGTACCGTTCGTGCGCGTGCTGGTGGAGATAACCGACCACCGTGTTCGTCACCGCCACCAGCGGTACGGCCACCACCGCGCCGCCGATGCCCGCGACCATGCCGCCGGCCGCGACCGTGAGGACCACCGCGAGCGGGTGCACCCGGACCGCCCGGCCGAGGATGAACGGCTGCAGGACGTGGCCCTCGATCTGCTGCACGGCGAGGACGACGACCAGGGTCATGACCGCCGTGAACACGCCCTGGGTGACGAGGGCCACGACCACGGCCAGGGCACCCGAGGCGACCGCGCCGACCAGCGGGATGAACGAGAACAGGAAGATGAAGACGGCGAGCGGGACGGCCATGGGGACGTCCAGGAAGTAGATGCCCAGGCCGATGAATATGGCGTCGATGAGGGCGACCAGCACCGTGCCCCGCACGTAGGCGGTCAGGGTGCGCCAGGCCCGCGGTCCGGCACCGGCCACACCCTCGCGGGCGGCGGAGGGGACCAGCTTCAGGAACCACTGCCAGATGCGCGCACCGTCGTAGAGCAGGAAGAGTGTCGAGAAGAAGACCAGCAGCAGGCCGGTCAGCGCCTCGACCACGACCTGGACGCCCTCAAGGCCGAAGGACGTTATCTGGTCGGTGTTGGCGCCGATCGCCTCGCGGAGGTTCTTGGCGATCTGGTTGATCTGCTTGTCGGTGACGTGGAAGGGGCTCTTCAGCAGCCAGTTGCGCAGATCGTCGATGCCGCTCTGGATCTGGTTGGAGAGCGTGTCGATGTTCTCCATGACCTGCCAGGTCACGAACCAGGCCATCAGGCCGATCACCACGAACCCGGAGATCGCGGTGAGCGCGGTGGCCGGGCCGCGCGGCACGCCGCGCCGGCACAGCCAGGCGACCGTGGGCTGGAGCAGCGCGGTGATCAGCAGCGCGATGACGAAGGCGAAGACCACGAGTTGCACGGCGCTGATGACCCGCATCAGGACCCAGACCGTGCCGGCGAGCACCAGCAGCCGCCAGCCGGCCTCGGCGGCGACCCGCACTCCCCAGGGGACGGCCGTGACGGGGTCGGGGCGCAGGGTGGGCTTCCGGGGCCGCCGCGGCCGCTCGGCCTTCTGGGCCGGCACGGGGGCGGGTGCCGGCGCGGACGGCGTGTGCGGTTCCGGTTCGCCGTGCTCCCGCTCCACCTCGGCCCGCCGCTCGTCCAACCGCTCGCCCA
Source organism: Streptomyces sp. NPDC007162 (assembly GCF_040634175.1). NCBI lineage: Bacteria > Bacillati > Actinomycetota > Actinomycetes > Kitasatosporales > Streptomycetaceae > Streptomyces > Streptomyces sp. NPDC007162. The sequence continues at coordinate 31,304 of NZ_JBEYFC010000013.1, read as the reverse complement.
TCTCGGTCAGTCCGGCACCGAGCCGGCCCAGCCACTGAGGCACTCGCGACATGTTCCGCCCTCTGCTCCGCACCACTCCCCCTGGAGTCGTCCGCTCCGACCGTACAGGGCGACAGCCCCTCCCCCAAGGACGGGGAGGGGCTGTCGGAGGTTGAGAGACCGAACGGCTCTAGTACCAGTGGTTCGCCTGCCAGAAGGACCAGGCGTCGCACGGGCTGCCGTAGCGGGAGTTCATGTAGTTGAGGCCCCACTTGATCTGCGTGGCCGGGTTGGTCTGCCAGTCGGCGCCCACGGAGGACATCTTGGAGCCGGGCAGCGCCTGGAAGAGACCGTAGGCACCGGAGGAGGCGTTGACCGCCTGGTAGTTCCAGCTGGACTCGTGGTCCACGATGTTGCTGAAGCACTGGAACTGACCGCTCGCCACCATGCTCTGCGCCATCGCCTGGATCTGCGCCACGGTGTACGAGCTCTGGACCGGGAAGCTGGCCACGGACGCGGAGCGGCTGGCCGCCTTCTTCGCCTCGGCGCGCGCCTTGGCGTCCTCGGCCGCCTTCTCCGCCGCCGCCTTCTTGGCGGTCGCGGTCTTGGCCGCCGCCACCCGGGCCGCCTGCTCGGCGTCCTTCTTGGCGCTCGCGTCGGCCTGGATGGCCATGGCGTCGGCCTGCTGCGTCAGGGAGGCGGTCTGCACCTGGGCCTGCTGACCAGCGGGCAGGTCGGCGAGGAGCGTGGTGTCGGCTGCTGTCGCCTCTGCGTCGTTGTTCGGCTGCGCCACGCTGCCCGAGGCAACACCGACGACGCTTCCGACAGCGGTGACCGCCGTGGCCGAAGCCACTGCGAATCCCCGGACCGAGATCCGGCTCACACGGTTTCCTTCCAGCATCGCCCGCTTCGGTGACCCTGGCGGACGCAATCGTGCCCCTGGCGCTGGCCTCCTCACTACTGGGTCACGGGAGACACGGGCCCGGTGGGCAGCTCCCGCGAGGGAGCGCCGCATGGTGCTCGGGCGGCATACGACGTCGCTATGGAATTAGCTGCGCTGCATCTGTTGTTCCGTACCGCTGGGGGTACAGGTGTGTCGTATGCGGGGCCTGACAGGAACGAGACTCTGCCGTAACCGGACGCCGGGTGGCAATTCCGAGTTGCGTGTGAAAGCTCACATCCCGTTTCCTCCACGGGATTTCAGGAAACCGGCACACGCGAAGGCGCCGCCCGGCTAGGCTCGGGGCCTTTGCCGGACGGCGCCAACTGATGACTGATCAGCCCAAGTTGGACACAGGGATCAGATGTGTCCGTCCTCCAGCATTTCGGTCACAAGTGCGGCGATCTGGGACCTCTCGGACCGGGTGAGAGTGACGTGCGCGAAGAGCGGATGGCCCTTCAGCTTCTCGACCACGGCGACCACACCGTCGTAACGACCCACGCGCAGGTTGTCCCGCTGCGCCACATCATGGGTCAGAACCACCCGTGAATTCGCGCCGATCCGGGACAGAACGGTCAGCAGGACGTTCCGTTCCAGCGACTGGGCCTCGTCCACGATCACGAACGCGTCGTGCAGCGAGCGGCCGCGGATGTGGGTGAGCGGCAGCACCTCCAGCATCCCGCGGGCGGTGACCTCCTCGATGACCTCGCGGCTGGTGACCGCGGAGAGGGTGTCGAAGACCGCCTGCGCCCAGGGGCTCATCTTCTCCGCCTCACTGCCCGGCAGATAGCCCAGTTCCTGCCCGCCGACCGCGTACAGCGGCCGGAAGACCATCACCTTCTGGTGCTGGCGGCGCTCCAGGACCGCCTCCAGGCCCGCGCACAGCGCCAGCGCGCTCTTGCCGGTGCCGGCCCGGCCGCCCATCGACACGATGCCGACGTCCGGGTCGAGCAGCAGGTCGAGTGCGATGCGCTGCTCCGCGCTGCGGCCCTTGATGCCGAACGCCTCACGGTCGCCGCGCACCACCCGGATGTTGCCCTCGGCCGTGACCCGGCCGAGCGCCTTGCCCCGCTCGGACTGGATGGTCAGACCGGTGTGCACGGGAAGGTCGGCGGCCTCCGGCGCGTACACGTGGCCTTCCTCGAAGAGGATGTCCACCTGTTCGCCGGACAGGGTCAGTTCGGACATCCCGGTCCAGCCGGAGGAGTCAGTGATGGCGAGTTCGGCACGGTACTCCTCGGCGAGGAGACCGACCGAGGACGCCTTGATCCTGAGCGGCAGGTCCTTCGATACGACGGTGACGTCGTACCCCTCGGCCTGCAGGTTGCGGGCGACCGCCAGAATGCGGGAGTCGTTGTCCCCCAGGCGGTAGCCGCTCGGCAGCACGCTGGGGTCCGAGTGGTTGAGCTCGACACGGATGGTGCCGCCCAGGTCGCCGATCGGGATGGGGGCATCGAGGCGGCCGTGCCGGACCCGGTAGTCGTCCAGCAGGCGCAGCGCCTGCCGGGCGAAGTAACCGAGCTCGGGATGGTGCCGCTTGGCCTCCAGCTCCGTGACCACCACGATCGGGAGCACTACCTCGTGCTCCTCGAAGCGGGTCATGGCGTTCGGGTCGGCCAGCAGGACGCTGGTGTCGAGAACATAGGTGCGCCGGTCGGACTTGCGGCGCGCTGTGCTGGTCACCACGGAAGGACGTACCCCCTCGGATGAGGTCGGGGAGCGACGAGGATGGGGACCGGGCTGGGCCGGGCGGGAGAAGTCCCGACCGGTCGACGGCCGCCCTGCACGGGCCGAAAACCGGCCCCCCGCTGCTTCTTCCGTGCCGTGACCGCACGGTCGGGCTGGTGCAAAGGGCCTCCCGGGCGGACGGCCCCGAGCCGCCCGCTGAGATCCGATGCCCGTGGTTCGGGCATCGACCTGTTTGGCTTATGCCCTCGAACATGCGCCGCCATGCCACTGTCTGCAACGACGAGAAGGTGAACTCCGTGTTACCCGTGCCCCGAAAAGGGTGATTCACGCCTCATGGGCGGGGTGGGGCCGTCTGCCGTGACGACGGGGTTGTCCGGCGCGGCCGGGGTGCGGCGGGTCCTGTGTCGCGTTGACGCCCGCCGTCACGAAGACGTCACCCGCCGTAACGGCGGTGGCGGGCCGCGTAGTCGCGCAGGGCCCGCAGGAAGTCGACCTTGCGGAACGCGGGCCAGAAGACGTCGCAGAAGTAGTACTCCGAGTGGGCGGTCTGCCAGAGCATGAATCCGGACAGCCGCTGCTCGCCGCTGGTGCGGATCACCAGGTCCGGGTCGGGCTGGTCGCCCGTGTAGAGGTGACGGCCGATCATGTCGACGTCGACGGAGTCGGCGAGGGCCTCCATCGAGACGCCCTTCTCGTGGGCGTCGAGGATCATCGAGCGGACCGCGTCGGCGATCTCCTGCCGGCCGCCGTAGCCGATGGCGACGTTCACCAGTATTCCGTCGACGTGCGCGGTGGCCTCCTCGGCCTCCTTCAGCGCGTGCTGCATCTGCGAGGGCAGCAGGTCGGGGGTGCCGACGTGGTGGACACGCCAGCGGCCGTCGGCGGCGAGGGTACGGACGACGTTCTCGATGATGCCGAGGAGGGGGACCAGCTCCTCCGGCGGACGGTTGAAGTTGTCCGTCGACAGCAGCCACAGGGTGACGACCTCGACATCCGTCTCGGTGCACCAGCCGAGGAACTCCTCGATCTTCTCGGCGCCGGCCCGGTGACCGTCGACGGGGGTGGAGCCGGCGGCCTTCGCCCAGCGTCGGCTGCCGTCCACGATGACACCGATGTGCTTCGGCACCTGAGCGTGGTCCAGGTGGCCTTCCACCCGGCGTGCGTAGAGCCTGACGAGCAGGCCGCGCAGCTTGTCGCGCAGGTTCACTTGAAGTCCGCCCCTCGTGATTCGGCTGCGGGAGTGTGCGGGAATCCGCGGGCCGAAGCCTACCCCGCTGGGAGTTGAGGGGGGTTCCACGGGGAGGAGGCCCGCCGGACGGGGAGTTGTGACGCCCGAACGGCCGCACCCGGGCTCCCGGAACCGGAGCGGCATTCGGGGGCAGAAAAAACGGGCCGGTCCGTGGGGGGGAGACGGACCGGCCCGAGGGGGGGTTTCCACCATAACCCTTTGTAAGTGATGCTGCGCGCATCGGCGCGCCATCACTACTCTCCGCAGTCATTCGACGACGCCATGAGGGGGTGGAAATGCTGGATTCGGGGGCCTCGCATGGCCGATTCACGGCGGAATCCCAGGGAAAGTGGCCCCCAACGAGGAGATCAAGAGGGTTTGAGCCGTCTTGAGGGCCCCTCGGCGTGTTGTCCGCCCGTCCCCCCGACGGGCGACCCGCGCCGCGAACGGCGGCTTGACGGGAGCGGCTGACGCATCGCGGCACCGCGCAGCCCCCTCCACTGCGCGGTACCGCCGCGCAGCTTTGCTCACGCGAATTGCCTTGGTCTGAACTTACGTGAATCTCCGGGTCGACATGAAGCCACGACGGTAACGATGTGGGAACGTCGTGAAAATATGACGTGAACCAAGAGACGCAGTGTTCGCTTATGCGTAGTTCCATAGCGATCCGCACCAGTTGGCCCTGTTGGTGCGGACCGTCCTGGCATGCGCCGCAATGATCGTTGTGGTCCGGTGCGGGCAGGGCGGACGTCCGCGGGGCCGGACGGCGGTTCTTGGCCATTCTTCGGCGCCTGGCTTTCCAAGGCCGGTGCATCAGGGCCGCCGGGCCGCCTTGCGGGCGTCGAAGAGGTGCCTGCTGCTGTGCGCGACAAAGGGCCCGTCCGTCTCGATCCGCTGGTGCAGGGACCGGAGTCGGGGCTCGTACGCCTCGACGGTGAAGCCCGGGACCAGCCACACGACCTTGCGCAGGAAATGCACGACGGCGGCGATGTCGTGGAACTCCATCCGCAGCCGTTCCGCACGCAGGTCCACCACCTCGAGACCGGCCGCCTCCGCCTCGGACCGCTCACTGTCCGGGTGGCGGCCGCGGCGGGCGGCCTCCGGCTGCGGGCCGAGGAAGTACTCGATCAGCTCATAGACGCTGGCGGGCCCCACGTGCTGGGCGAAATAGGTGCCGCCCGGCTGCAACACCCGCGCGATCTCGGTCCAGTTCGCCCGCACCGGGTGCCGGCTGAGCACCAGGTCGAAGGTCTCGTCGGCGAACGGGAGCGGGGCGTCGGGGGCGGCGGCGACGACCACCACGCCGCGCGGGCCCAGCCGTGCGCCCGCCTTCCTGAGGTTCGACGGCCAGCCCTCGGTCGCGGCGAGCAGCCGCGGCCGGTGCGGGGCCGCCGTACCGAGGGCGAGGTCGAACACCTCACCGCCGCCGGTGTCGATGTCGAGGGCGGCGGTCGCCCCGGCGAGCCGGGCACCGGCCGCCCGGGCGTACCCCCAGGAGGGCCGCGCCTCGGTGGCCCGGCCCTCGAACCAGGAGAAGTCCCAGCCCTCGGTCGGCACGGCGACGCCCTCGGCGACGAGATCCTCGAAGGTGCGGTGCTGCCGCTCTGTCATGCGCCGCATGGTTTCAGGTGACTGTCGGTGCCCGCTGATATTTTCGCCCGCCATGGAGACCAAGGGGATGTACACCGCTGACGAGAAGGAAATCCTGCACACGAGCCTCGACCGGCACCGGGACGCGGTGCTGTGGAAGCTGCGGGACCTCGACGACGAACAGCTCCGGCGGCCGATGACACCGTCGGGCACGAACCTGCTGGGACTGGTCAAGCACCTGGCCTCGGTGGAGTACGGCTGGTTCGTGGAGAGCTTCGGCGGCGAGGTCGAGCCGCTCTGGTTCGACCCCTACAGCGACGAGGACCTGTCGGTCGGCCCGGACGAGCCGACCCGGCGGATCGTGGACTTCTACGGCCGTGCGCGCGCCGCGGCCGACGGGGTGATCGCCGGCCGGCCGCTGGACGCGCTCGGCCGGCCGGGCTGGCGGGACCACGAGGTGTCGCTGCGCTGGGTCCTGGTGCACATGATCGAGGAGACGGCCCGGCACGCCGGGCACATGGACATCCTGCGGGAGCTGATCGACGGGGCGACCGGCGACCACCCGCGGACCACGGAGACGGGGTGATCGGGTATCAGGAGGCCTGGCCGGTGGGAGCGCCGGCCGGGTGCCGGTCGTGCAGCACGAGGAGCACGAACCCCTCGTCCACCGGGTGCTCGGGGTCGTCGTACCGCACGAAGCCGTTCTTCTCCAGCAGCCGGACGGAGGCGGTGTTCGCGGCGAACGGGTCGGCGTGCAGGGGGCGGACGGTCTCCTCCTGGAGGAAGAGGGCGAGGGCTCGGCTGCCGACGCCCCGGCCCCAGTGGGCGCGCCCCAGCCAGTAGCCGGTGAACCGCCGCTTCCCCTCCCACCACGAGACGATGTTCCCCGCGACCTGGCCGTCCACCTCGACGGTCCGCACCAGGCAGTCCGGATCCGCGAGCACCCTGTCCCTCCAGTGCCGCAGGAAGGCCTCCCGCGGCCGAGGGGTGAACCTCGACCGCCGGACGGCCTCCGGGTCGTGCTCGTAGGCGAGGAAGAGTTCGAGGTCGTCGTCCCGTACGGGGCGCAGACGTACGTCATCGGTCGTCATGCCGGCGAGTGTGGCACCCGCCACTGACAACTCCCCGGGCTCACGGCACGAGCGGCCGGACCTCCTGTGCGGTGAACCGTACGAAGCCCTCGGGGTCGGGTTCGTCTCCGGTCGGCTGGAGGATCACGGTGTCGGCGCCGGCGTCCGCGAGCCGCTGCACGGCCTTGGCGACGGCGTCCGCGTCGCCGGCGACACCGAGGCCGGGGACGGAGTCCAGCCCCTCCGCGACGAGTTCGGCCCGCAGCCGGGCGGTGGCGTCGGGGCCGGTGGCGGTGAGCAGGTAGACGACGACCGGGTGCTGTTCGCCGGGATCGCGTCCCGCGGCGGCCCGCCCCTCCTCGATGAGCCGCCGCGCCCGGCGGACCCCGTCGGGGGAGGTGGCGGAGGTGAGCACGGTCCCGTCGGCGGCCTCGCCCGACAGCCGCAGCGTGCGGGGCCCTTCGGCGCCGGCGAGGACGCCGACGGGGGCCGGCGGGGGCCAGTCCAGCGCGACGTCGTCGAGCCGGACGTACCTCCCGCTCACGCTCACCCGCTCCCCGCGCAACAGGGCGCGCAGGGCGTCGAGATGCTCCCGCAGCAGGGTCAGCGGGGACTCGGCGCGGGCGCCGACCTGGCCCATCCAGTCCTGCACGCCGTGACCGACGCCGAGTACGGCGCGGCCGGGGAACATCCGGTGCAGCGCGGCCGCCTCCATCGCGGTGACGGCCACGTTCCGCAACGGCACGGGCAGCAGCCCTACGCCGACCCGCACCCGCTCACTCCAGGCGAGCGCGGCGGCGGCCGCCGAGATCCCACCCTCCCGGAAGCAGTCCTCCCACAGCCACAACTCCTCGAGCCCCACATCCTCAGCAACCCGAACCACCTCACGAAGCCGCTCGGGGGGAAGCTGGGGGCGGAACACTGCGCCTAGTGCGGTCATGGGGGTGGTCCTACCCGGAGGGGGGCGGCGTGCAACGCCATGTCACGAGGTGGTGGAGTTCGGATCCGGTGGACATACTCCTGCGCGGCGGGCGCGCTCCACGGCGGCTGGGCTCGCCCCGCGGACATGGGCGACGCCCCGATCGTTCGTCGGGCGCTGTCGGATCACGTGGAACCGCCGGGGACCGGGAGCGGCGACAACAGCTGCGAAGCGCGGGTCGCCGGCGAACCACACCTCCCTGACCTGCGCGGTCTTCTCAGTGGTGTAACCGCGTCCGAGACGCCGCCGCCACCACATGGACCGCACGTGCGCTTGGAGAATCATCGGCAGTGTCTCGGCCGGCTGCTCGGGATCGGGGAAACGCAGCCAGACGTCCCCGGCGGTGGCTCCGGGGATGTCACCGATTCCGCTCTCGGGCTCCTTGAACACCTGCCACGGGTAGGCGCGCAGCAACCGCCGGGTGTGGAAGGCCCCGGAGATGTAGGCGGGCTGGAGGAACGCCCGGTAGAACGTGTATAGCAGGGGAACGAAGAAGAGCCACAGCGTCCAGCTGATCGACATGACCACGTACCAGGCCAGCAGGCCCAGCCACACGGCGGGCCATAGAGCCTGGCCGAGAAACGCACAGGTGACCAGCTTCGCCCAGGCGCGGCGGGTCGCGGGGTCGTCCCAGGCCGTCAAGTGGTGAGTGGGTGGCATGTCAGTCCTTGTCGGGTACGTCGGACACATCGCGAAGTGGGTCTTCGAAGCTGACCGTGGCGGCGATGTCCCTGAGCAGATCGCGGTAGTGCCGGGCGTGCTCGACAGCCGTCGTGGCCAACGAGAGGATCGCGATGCGCCGGCCGTCGAGGCACGGTACGTGTGCCGTGACCTGGAGCAGGCCACCTGGGGCATCGAGACCCAGTTCCGAGGGCACCGCCACTCTTGTCTGTACGAGCGAGGCGGGACCGCACGCCAGGTCCAGGGTTTCGAGGTGCTCCGCCTCTTCGGGGGCGGTGGCCGCGCGGGCCGCGAGGACACTGCGCGGAGCCCACTCGGTGGGACGCCAGGCAAGCGTGAAGAGCGACAGCAGTGGTCCACCGTCCGTCTGGTCGTCCGCGTGGAGACCCAGGCAGCAGTGCACCGCCCCGACCCCCAGGAGCAGTCGGGCCAACCGGAGTACCGGGCCCAGACCGGTCAGCGGTCCTGCCGTCCGTACCGGCTCGTGTGCCGCCGCCGTCAGCTCCTGGAGTGGAATCGGCACGAATCCCGGGGGCATCGCGAACCAGACATCGGCGTCCGGGCTTCGGGCCGAGACATCGATCACGTAGCCACCACCGCTCATGAAGCTTCACCCGCACCACGCAGCAGGAAGTGGAGCGCACCCGCGGTCGCCGGGACGTCGACTGCGAGAGTTCTGGGCCCGTCGAGGAAACTGGTGAGCGTTTTGGCCGTGTCGTTGTCCAAGGCGTCGACAAAGCTGCTCGCGACACCGTAGACGGCGGTACCGGCCCCCAGGATGGTCGCCGGTTTGTCCACCCTCTCGACGATCGGTGCGAGCCGTCCACCGAACACACGAGGATGGGAAAGAACGCTGACAGCACCCTCGGCCGCCTCAGCCTCTGTCCGGATGGAAACGCCCACGGTCTTGATCGAGGTCCCCGTTCTGATCCCGGCCCTGACGATTCTCTGTTCGAGAGTCAGCACCTCGTCGGTTCCACCGGCCGCTCCCGCGGTGGCCGACAGCAGCTCGGGAGCCTTCATGGTTCCCTTGGCCACCGCCCCCAATCCCGGCAGTATCCCCAGGAAGTCTCCTGCGGTTCCGAGCAGGTTGCCCCAGAAGTCGATGTCCAGTTCGCCCTTCGTGAAGCCGTCCTCCAGGGACGCCAGGACTTCGGGGTCGCCGACGCGCAGGGTGAAGGCCGTTGCGCTCAGCAGGCCCGCCGCCAGGAACAGCATCCAGGGGGCGATGGCCGTCAGACCCAGCAGCGCGATCACCCCCAGCACCGCGGCGCACGCGCTCAGGATGTCCGGCAGGTTGTCGCCCACCCAGTCCGTGAACCTGTCCCACGCGCCGGGCTCGCGCGGCGCCGACCTGTACGCGGCGTCGCCGATGTACCGGGCCCGCTTGCGCGCGGTCTCCTCGTGCTCGCCCGCGAGGGAACGCGCGCGCCGCAGTACGTCGTCCAGGTCGCCCTGCGCCGCCGTGACCGTACGGGCGGCGGCCCCCTCAGCGTGGTGCCGGGCCCGCCGCAGCGCCTCGCGCGCGTCCTTCGCCTCACCGTCGAGTTTTCTCGCCCGCCGCTGGAACTCGTCCAGTTCGGCCGCCCACAGATCCAGCTGCCCGGCGGCCTCGCCGACGGAGCGGGCGCCGTTCTCCAGGGTGAGCGGCAGCGGACCGCCCTCCAACCGCTCCCGGAAGGCGACCGCGGCGTCTCCCTCCCAGTAGCTCCCGTCCATCAGCTTCGTGACCTTGGAGTGCGCCCGCTCCATCTCCCTGGCGCAGTCGGACAGCTTGCGGTGCATGTCCCGCACCAGGTCCGGGTCGCCGGGCGCCGGGTCGAAGCCGAGATGCGGACAGCGGTCCGCGACCGTGACCCGCCCCGGCGCTCGCCCCGTCACCCGGCCCCGCCCTTCCGGCGCGTCTTCGCCAACGCCCGTTCCAGGGCCACGTCCACCTCGTGGAAGTCGTCCTTCGCCTTCCGCGTGATGTCGGCGAGCTCCCCGATCTGCTCGGCGATCTCCTCGGCCCCGTGACGCCAGTCCTCCTGGAACCGGTCGCAGGCCTTGTCCAGGTCGTCCGTGCCGAGGCCCTCGACCCCCTGATCGTGCAGCGCCTTCCGCACGGCCGTGAACGACTCCCGCGCCTTCCTCAGGTCCTTGAAGAACCTGTCCAGCTCGGTGCCGTCGACCTTCAGCCGATCCGCCATGTGCGCCCCTCCGCAGGCGGGGCCGGAGCTCTCATGATCCGTTCAACGACGCCGCGGAGCTTCGGTGACATGCCGGCCCCCGGGGGACGCGTCAGGCCGTACGATCGCCTGCGTCACCACCGTGGAAGGGGTCGGGCGTGGGGCGCTGGCGGGACGGACGGGGGCTGCTGCTCATACACGGGGACGGCGAACCCGTCGGGGTACCGCTGGAGATCGCGGCCTCGTACCGCGCGCGTACGAAGGGGCTGCTGGGGCGCGACTCGATCGACGGCGCGATGCTGCTCTCACCGGCCGGCAGCGTGCACACCTTCCGTATGCGGATGCCGATCGACGTCGCCTACCTGGACCGCCGCCTGACCGTCATCGCCGTTCGCACGATGCCACCGGGCCGCCTCGGACTTCCCCGCCTCCGCTCCCGGCACGTGCTGGAGGCGGAGGCCGGAACCATGGCGGGGTGGGGCGTGGTGGTGGGTGCCCGGGTCGGCGTCGAGGTGCCGTGACCCCGGTCAGCCGTCCGTCCTCGGGAACGTGACCTCCACCCGGCGGTTCTTCTTGCGGCCCTCCTCCGTGGAGTTGTCGGCGATCGGGTACTGCTCGCCGTAGCCGCGGACGTCGAAGGTGATGTTCGGGTCGTTCAGGTCCTGGTCCAGGACGCCTTCTACGGCGTTGGCGCGCTGGCGGGAGAGGATGTCGCCGTGGGCGGAGGAACCCAGGTTGTCCGTGAAGCCGAAGACGCGGACCTGGGTCGCGTTCTGCTTCCTGACCTCGTCCGCGATCGCCGAGATCCGCGACTTCGCGGCGTCGCTCAGCTTGGCGCTGTCCTTGCTGAACAGCACCTCGGCCTGGAGGGCGAAGGTGACGTCCGCGTTGGTGTCCTCCCTGCGCTCGTCGCCGCTCTGGTCCTCCACGACCGACTTGATGTCCAGGACCTTGGGCGCGGCGAGGGTGGCGCCCTCGGGGAGCTTGAGGTCGGGGTCGGTCGGGTCGATCTTCACGGGGGCGGAGGCGGAGGGCTCGGTGCCCGGGGGGACGCTCGGGCTGCCGCCGTCGGCGCGGGCGGCCGTCGCGCCGTAGAGGTTCGTGACGAGGAGGAGCGTGGCGGCGCCCAGGGTCAGGGGCAGGCGTGGTGTGGTCACTTCGCCCTCACCCGGAGATCTTGATCGTGCCGCTGGAGAAGGTGGGGAGCTGGAGGGTCACGTCGGTGGTGTCGGCGGGGGGTGCGGGGAACTGCATGAAGACGGGGATGGTCTGGCCGGCGTCCACGTTCGTGATGCCGGTGCTGGTGAGCGGTCGGCCCTCCGTGTCACGGAGGACGTAGTAGCGCTTCTTGCCCTTGGAGTCCACCAAGGTGGCCCCGCCGAGGGAGAAGCCGTGCTTGGTGATCTCTGTTTCGTCGCCGCTCACCTGCGCCGGGATCACGACGGAGTTGGCCCCGTCGTTCTTGATGTCGCCGTTCACCGTGACGAAGCCGCCCGAGTCCCGCTGAGCCGAGGTGACCTGGAGGAGCAGTCCGTCCGTTCCCTTGAGTTCCGCCAACGGAGCTTCGGACTGGCCTTCTTGCGCGCTCGTGTTCGATCCACTGCTCTTGGACGCGGAGGCGGACGCCTTCGGGCTCTTGGCGTCACCCCCGCCACCGCCGCCACAACCGGCGGCGCCCACGGCGAGACCGGCCGCAACGGCCAGGGCGACCATCCCCCTGCGAGCCTTCGCAGTGAACCGAACACTCATCGCTCAGCCTCCTCCTTCACTCGTCGATTCGCTTGTCAGTCGGCCAGGTGGACGTCGAAGAGGTCCTCGGGGCCCGGGAGATGCGTGAGATCGGTCGGGTCCAGGGTCCAGTTCCGGTCCCTGCAGGTGAGTTCGGGCAGCACGCCCGCCGCACCGGACAGCGTGAACGTGCAGAGCGGCTCGATCACGGCGGTGGCTGCTGCCGTCGACTTCATGTTCTCGGTACCGGGGACGACGGAGTCGCCGACGGTCTTGTTCGTCTCGGCATCGACCTTGTAACTCAGCGGAGGCTCGGGCGTGCACTGGGCCGTCGCATCGTTCTGTGCCGCCAGTTCGGCGGCCCGCCAGCAGGAGTCGGCGACGTCCACGTGCCCGTCGAAGATGTCCTGCCACTTGGTCGGGTCGAGTACGTCCTTCACCCACTGGTCCGCAAGCTCGTCACGGGTGTTCACGGCCGCGGCGAGCGCCGCGGCGTCGGCGGCCGTCTGGGCACCGTTCCGGTTCACCGCGGCCTGGCCGACCGCGAGGTAGGCGAACGCGAGAAAGAGCAGGCCCCCCACAACGGTGATGTAGACGGGGAAGGCCTGCCCTGAGTCTCCGTAACGGCACAGACGTGTCACGTGATCTTGTTGATTTGCGCGGTGATCTTGGTGAGGATCGTCTGACCGATGCTGGTTCCCGTAACCGCCAGCACGATCGCCACCACCACCGCAATGATCCCCAGGTACTCGACCGCGGTCTGACCCCGGTCGTTTGTGCGCCGCTGCATCGCGACAAGCATCCTCAGCATCAGGTCGCTCATGGTGCTCCCCTCCGGGTTCGGTACCGATCGTGGCACCGTACGGCGGAACATACCCTTCGGCGGAGGGTCTCAGGACCCAAATCCGGACCCAGTTCATCCTCAGCTCACCCCCAGCCACTTGGCCGTGGCCTGGGCGCGGGTGGTGGTGTGGAGCTTGGCGAAGATGCGGTTGATGTGGTTCTTGACCGTCTTCTCGCTGATGAAGCAGACGGCGGCGATCTGCCGGTTGTCCATGCCGGTCGCGATGAGGTCCATGATCTCCGCCTCCCTGCCGCTCAGTTGAAACCGGGACTGAGGGGACTGTCTCACATCAGGTTGCACTTGCGAAGCTATTCGGGGGACGAAATCCCGCCGAGAGGAGAGTATTTCTCCTCCCTCGTGTGCAGTAGCAGAGCTCCTGATGTGCGCCAGCAACGCGTTCGTCGCCGTCGGGGTGAAGTGCGGTCGGCCCGCGCCCACGTCCCGTACCGCCTGGGTCAGCTGGGCGGTGGTGAACTCGCCGTGGATCAGGTAGCCGGCGGCGCCCAGGCGTACGGCCTCCTGGACGAGGTCCGTCTCGTCGCTGTACGTCAGCATCATCACCGGGGCGATCCTGACCAGGTGGGGCAGCGCCGTCATGCCGTCGACGACCGGCATGCGGACGTCGAGGAGGACGACGTCGGGGCGGTGGCGCAGGGCCGCCTCGTAGGCCGCGCGTCCGTCCTCGGCCTCCGCGACCACCGTCAGGTCGTCCGGTGCGGAGAGGACCGTCGTGAGACCCGCGCGGATCACCGGGTTGTCGTCGGCCACCAGGACGCGCAGGGGTGGCCGCGGGGGTTCCGCGTGCTCCGGGAAGGGGTGCTGCGGCATCGGGGGGCCTCCTCTCGTCTCCGTCATGGCAGGGGGAGCTCCACTCGGACCTCCGTGCCCCGGTCCGCGGACAACTCGATACGGGCGCCCACCGACGCCGCCCGCTCCGTCATGCCGAGCAGGCCGAAGTGTCCGGCGCGGCCCAGGTCTTCGAGCGTTTCGGGCGTCGCGTTCGCGGGGAGTCCCCGGCCGTCGTCGTGGATGGTCAGCAGCAGGTGGGTCGCGGTCGTCTCGACGCGTACGTCGACCCGGGTGGCCCGCGCGTGGCGGTGCGCGTTCTCCAGCGCCTCCGCCGCGATGCTCAGCAACTGGCGGGAGGTGGCGGCGGGCAGCGGGACGGGAGTGGCCGGGCCGTCGTACGTCGCGCGCAGGGCCGTACGCGCGGTGAAGTCGGTGACCAGCGTGCTCAGTTGGGCCAGGACGTCGGGAGCCGCGGCGTCCGGCTGTGCGCGCAGGTCCGTCAGGAGGTCACGGGACTGGGCGGCCGCTCTGCGGGCCGCGTTCGCCACCAGTTCCGCCTGCCGGCCGATCAGGGCGGGGTCCAGCCGGTCCGGGGACGCGGCCGCCGACCGCGCGAGGCCGTCCGCGATCAGGGCGACGCCGTACAGCGTCTTGGTCACCGAGTCGTGCATCTCGCGGGCCAGCCGGACGCGTTCGGCGCTCACCGCCTCCGTCGCGGCCAGCCGGGCCCTGGTCTCGGCGAGGGCCTCGGTGGCCGTGCCGAAGCGGAGCATCAGGGTGCGCAGGGTCGAGCCCATCGCGCCGGTGATGACGCACAGGCCGGGCAGCAGGAGGGACTCGGCCACGACCGTGTGGTGCCGCAGGGTCGCCTGGACGAGCAGCAGGATCAGGGATTCGAGCGACGCGAAGACGGCCGCTCCGCGCCAGCTGTAGAGGAGGCCGGCGAGGAGCGGGGTGCAGACGCTGACGTACGCGAGGGTGGTGTCGGGCCCGGCCGAGACCAGGAGGAGGGAGCCGAAGAGGGCGTCGGCGGCCAGCAGGGCGGGGTGGCGCAGGAGGAGGGGGCCGAAGCGCTGCCAGTCCCGGAACAGGACGTACGAGACCATGAAGGTGACGACCACCGCCGAGCCGGCCAGGCGGACGCCCAGGCCGGGGGTGGCGTTGAGGAGGGCCGCGGGGGTCGCCACGGCGATCATCGCGAGCCGGAAGCCGAAGACCTGCCGGCACATCGCCTGGAGGGCCCGGACCTCGACCTTCGTGCCCCGCTCGGCCCGCTCGTCCTCCTCCCCCGGTGTCACGGTCGTCGCCACCCCCGTCGTCACGGTCGTCGTCACCCCCGTCTACTTCCCCGTGACCGACCCGAAGTTGATGCCCGAGCCCAGCAGCAGGCCCGTCGCGAGCAGGAGCATCGTCGCCGGGACCATGAACGTGGTGATCATCAGCGTCGCCTTCGGGACCGCACGGGCCGCCTTGCGGCGGGCGTTCTGGGCATCCGTGCGGCGCATGTCCTTGGCCAGCGCGACCAGGGTGTCCACGATCGGTGCGCCCAGTTCCTCGCCCTGCTGGAGCGCCGTCACGAACATCGCGACCTGTTCCGAGTCGTTCCGCCTCCTGAGCTCCGTGAAGGCCTGGCGGCGGCTCATCCCCAGGTCCATCTGGCGCAGGGTGATGCGCAGTTCGTCCGCCCACGGCCCCTCGTAGTGCGTGGCGACCCGGTCCAGTGCCTGGCGGAAGCCGAGGCCCGCGCCCACCACCACCGCGAGGACGTCCAGGAAGTCCGGCAGGGTGCGTTCGATGACGTCCTTGCGGACGCGGATCGCCGACCAGATGCCGACCTCGGTCCAGAACGCGCCGAACAGGAGCAGGATCAGGGCGATCAGGTACTGGCCGCGCAGGAGGAAGACCAGGAACCCGGTCCCGCCGAGCGCGCCGTAGACCGCGCGGCGGGCCGCGTAGCGGTCGATGGTGAGGCCGCCGGGGTTGCCCGCCAGGTCGATCTTGCGGCGGTATCTGGCGACCAGCCGTGGGCCCATCAGGCGGAGCACGGCGGGGGCGTAGCGCATGCCCATGCGGTCGATGAGGGAGTTGGCGGCGCCGGTGCGGGTGGCGCCGACCTCCAGGGCTATCGCCAGGTCGGAGGGGAGCTTGACCTCAGCGCGGTACATGCGGACGCCCGCGAACGCCCCGTAGACGCCGAGGGCCACCAGGAGGGCCAGGAGGAGTGCCATCGTCACGATCCCCTACACGTCGATCCGGCTCAGGCGCCGGATGAGGACGAAGCCGACCGCGTACAGGCCGAAGGCGATGATGACCGCTCCCTGGCCGAGCGCGGAGCCCGTCATGCGGTCCAGCGTGCCGCTCTTGACCCCGTTCATCAGGAACAGGGCGCCGATGCCGAGCACCGGGACGGCGTACGACGTCATCGTCACCTGGGACAGCTGGGTGCGGATCTCGCGGCGGGTCTCCTTGCGCTCCTCCAGGGTCTCGGTGAGGTTGCGCAGGGCGGACACCACCTGGCCGCCGGCCCTGTTGGAGAGGACGAGGGTGGTGACGAGGACCACCAGTTCACGGGACGGGAGCCGTTCGGCCAGTTCACCGAGCGCGTCGTCCAGGGAGTGGCCGACCGCCAACTGGTCGGCGACCTTCCCCAGTTCCTCGCCGGCCGGGGCCTCCAGTTCCTCCGCCGCCATGCCGATCGCGGTGCGCAGCGCGAGGCCTGCGTGGGTGGCGTTGGCCAGGATGCGGGCCAGTTCGGGGAGTTGCCCGATGAACCGCTCGATGCGTTTCTGGCGCTGCCAGTTGAGGAACTGGACGGCGGCGAAGACACCGAGCAGACCGGCGATCGGGCCGAAGAAGGGGGCGAGGGCGGCCTGGCCGATGAGCCAGAGGGCCGCGACGGCCGCCAGCATGTAGGCGAAGAACTCGCCGGGCGTCACGTCCAGGCCGGTGGCCGCCAGGCGGAGTTCGAGGCGGCGGCCGATCCCGGTGCCGCGCAGCCGGCGGTCGAGGGTGCGGAAGCGGCGCCGGCGGCCGGAGAACGGCACCTGGCCGGTGTGGGAGAGGCGGTCCACCAGGGCGGCGCGCTCGGCCCGGCCGGAGGCGTAGCTGTGCAGGCCCGCCACGGTCAGCAGACACGCCAGCAGCGTGACCCCGGTGGTGAGGGTGACGAGGTCGTGCAGAGGCATGGGGCTACCTCGCTTCTCGGGTGGTGAGCTGGTCGAGGTGCTGGGCCACGCCGAAGGCCTGCGGGATCGGCTGGCTCGCCATGTAGAGGCGGTCGGCGGTGCGGCGCGGGAGCGGGAAGTACTGGAAGGAGCCGTGCACCCGGCCGTCGTGGGTCATGGGCCGGGCGTCGAAGCGGGCCACCGTGGCGATCCGGTACGGCTCGCTGCCGTGGCTGTCGAGTACGGCGATCTCGGTGATCCGGCGGGCCCCGTCGGCGAACCGGGTGAGCTGGACGATGACTTCGACGGCGCTGTTGATCTGGTCGTGCAGGGCGACGAAGGGGACCTCGACGTCCGACATGGAGGCCAGCGTCTGGAGCCGGGTCAGGGCGTCCTCGGCGCTGTTGGCGTGGACGGTGGCGAGGGACCCGTCGTGGCCGGTGGACATGGCCTGGAGCATGTCGAGGGACTCGCCGCCGCGGACCTCACCGACCACGATCCGGTCGGGGCGCATCCGCAGCGAGTTGCGGACGAGGTCGCGGATGGTGACCTGGCCCTTGCCCTCGACGTTCGCGGGCCGGGACTCCAGCCGGACCACGTGCGACTGCTGGAGCTGGAGTTCGGCGGAGTCCTCGATCGTGATGATGCGTTCGTGGGCGGGGATGAGACCGGAGAGGGCGTTGAGGAGGGTCGTCTTGCCGGTGCCGGTGGCCCCGGAGACGATGATGTTGAACTTCGCCTGCACCAGGCCGGCCAGCAGGAACACCATGTGCTGGTCGAGCGAGCCGAAGCCGATCAGTTCCTGGAGGGTGAAGGAGCGCGGGAAGCGGCGGATGGTGAGGGTGGGGCCGGTGAGCGAGAGCGGCGGGATGATGACGTTGACGCGTTCGCCGGAGGGCAGGCGCGCGTCGACCATGGGGTTCGACTCGTCGACGCGGCGGTTGACCGTCGAGACGATCCGTTCGATGGTCTGCATCAGCTGGTCCGCCGAGACGAAGCGCAGCGGCAGCTGCTCCACCCGGCCGCCGCGTTCCACGAAGATCGCGTCGGGGCCGTTCACCATGATCTCGGTGATCGACGCGTCTTCGAGGAGCGGTTCCAGGATGCCGAGACCGAGTGCCTCGTCGACCACGCGGCGGATCAGCTGGGAGCGTTCCGCGGTGGAGAGGACCGGGCCCTCGCGGCTGATGATGTGACCGAGGACACGTTCGAGACGGGCCCGGCGCTCGGCGGCGGCCAGCGCGCTCATCTCCGCGAGGTCGATCTCCTCCAGGAGTTTGGCCCGGTACGAGGAGACCAGGTGGCCGTCCTCGCCCCGGCTGCCGTTCTCCTCGGGGGAGTTGATGCGTGCCCGCAGGCTCATGCGTTTCCTTCGGCATCTGTAGTTGCACCTCAGCCATCGGACTCATGCCGTATGTACGGCACCGAGGTCGGGGGCGTATGTAAGTGCGCGGGTCGAATGCGTGACCTTTCAGGGCGGGTGTCGTTGATCGGATGACAGCATCACGGGTGGGAGGGGGCAGCAATGAGCCGGAGACTTTTGGTCGCCGAGGGCGAGACATCCCGTACCGCCTGTGCCCCAGGTGTGCTGCGTACAGGGCGGGATGAGAAGAGCGGCGGACTCCTGTCTGCTGCTGTGCTGGCTGAAAGGGTCGGCTGGGCCTCCGACCTGGTGTCCGGCTTGGTGTCCGACGTGCTGGCCGCGCACTGGAACAGCACCGATGTGGACGTGCTGGCCTCCGGTCAGGACGCGGGCGGCAGGAAGCTGCCGTCCAATGCCATGGCACTGCGCCGCCTGGGCTGGGCAACTGCCGCGCCGGAAGGCGTCCAGGTCAACGACCGTCTCGTGCGCATGGCGCAGGAGCAGGCCGGGCGGACTCTGCGCTCCGCGAAGTGGCGGGCCGACCTCACCTCCGGTGTGCTGGCGACGTGGCCCGCCGATCCGGGCAGGCGCACTCCTGAGGAGTGGGATGCCGTCCGCGCGGCGGTGCCGGGAGGGCAGCATCTGCCGGGAAGCGTCATCAAGTCCCGTACCCGGCACATCGCCGCCTTCGAGCGCGAGCACGGGCGACTGCCTGGCGACGTGTTCGAGGCCGAGGCAGTGCCGCGCGCCGCGCGAATGCTGCTGCTGTCCGCTTGCGACGGACAGCAGGCCACCATCGAACGCGGCGACGACCCCGCGCGGGCATTGCTGCGCCTGCAACTGCCCACCTGCCCCGACCCGCGCTCCTACCGGGACTGGACGTGGGTGTCCTGCCCAATCGCACTGCCGCCCGCCATCCCGGCCCACGCGGTACTGCACCTGCCCACCCTGCGCCTCCACCAGGGAGTCGTTCGCGCCGACGTCGCCTACACCCACGCCGTCCCGAAGGCCCAGCGCTCCGGCCACCGGGTCGCGTTGGGCGTGGACTGGGGCCTGAACACGCTCCTCAGCGCGGGCGCCGCCCACCTGCACGACGACGGCCGCATCACCGCCCTCGGCACCGGCGCACAGTTCCGGGCCGCCGGCGTGTTGGCCAAGCAACACAGGCTGCGCCGACTGTCCGAGTGTCTGCATGCCAAAGCCGACCACTACCGGCGACTCATCGGCGAAGTCTCCGATCATCAGACAGGTCCCACCCGGCGACGAAGCACACGCCCCGCGCCCAGGCGACGCAGGGTACCCTCCCCCACCAGCCCTTCGGGTCCGGAGGGGCACGTACCATCGGGCCGGATGCGGCTGCCCCGCGCAGCCCACCGGCACCAGGGCGTGACGACGATCAGCACACCCACCACCGGCCTCCGGCCCGGGAGACCGCCATACGGCCGACACAGGCCACGCGGAGCAGCACTGGGCGCAGGATTCCATCTCCACGCTCACGCATCCCCGCCCCGGTGGGAAACGATCCCGGACACTACGTCTGACACAGGATCATTTGGCTGATCAGAGACGCTCATGGTGCCGTGCTCCTCGTTCCGTGGTCGACGGGCATCGTGGCGGACTTGGTGGCGTTGCCCAGGTCCCAGACGATCTTCGGGATGTGGACGGTGGCGGTGACGGTGACGGAGTCGCCGCCGCCCGAGGAGGCGCAGCTCACGTCGATCCCGCCGCTGACCGCGTCGGCGCAGGCGGCGCCGACGTCCTGCTGCAGCGAGGCGGCCCGGGCACCGGCCCGGGCCGCCGTCCCGGCCTGCTCGGCGGCGTAGGCGACGGCGCCGAGCTGGATGCCGGCCAGGGCGACGACGAGGAGGATCGGGACGAAGCCGAGGTACTCGACGGCGACCTGGCCGCGGTCGCGGGGCCGCCGACGGGAGTGCGGACGGGGGTTCATCAGCGCTTCACCTCCTCCACCGTGCCGGCGTGGCCGTGCACGGTGACCGGGAAGTCGATCGTGCCGGGGAACAGGACCGGGACGCGCAGGGAGACGTCCGCGACGACCGTGCCGGTGCCGCCGCAGCGGTCCACCGTGGCGCCTTCCCGCCAGGCGCTGGAGAGGTCCTTCAGGGCGGCGGCCTGGCAGACGCCGAAGCGTTCGCCTCTCGGCACGGCCGTGCCGGCGCGGGCGCCCTCGTCGGCCGCGTTCCCGGCGAGGGTGAAGGCGTAGCCGGTGAGGACGGCCTGCCAGACGAGGACGAGGGTGAGGATGATGACCGGCGTCATGCCGATGAGCTCGATGGAGACCTGACCGCGGTCGCGCGGTCGTCGGTCGGGTGCGGCCCGGTGGCGGTTGCTCGCGCCCACGCGGCGGCAGCCGCACATCCGATACAGCCCCGCGCCCCTGGAGGGGCGCTCACCCTGGCGCCCTGCTTTCAGGGGCGCGGGGAACTGTGCGATCGGCCCCCAGGCACCCGCACCCGACCGACGACCCGCACGCCCCGTCCGCCGCCCCCTCATGGGAGTTCCTTCCGTCGTCTGAACCCCACCGCCGCCCTGCGTGGCACCGTCCGCTCCCCCGTCCGCACCAGCCCCAGCTCCCCCGCCAGCGCCCACAGCGCCTGCCGCACCGTGCTCCGCGCGTCCAGCTCGTGCATCCGCCCGGCGTCCACCGCCCCTTGGAGTTCCTTGAAGTTGGCGGGGACCGGGGTGCCCGCGACCGCCGTCCCGGTGATCCGCTGGATCAGGGCGGGCTGGATCTCGGTGGCCCTCGTGTACCGGTTCACCACCACCGTGGTCTCCTCGGCCTTGCGGATCTGCAGCCGGTCCCACATCCGGACCGTGCGCTTGGCCGCGCGTACGGCGACCACGTCCGGCGTGGTGACCAGCAGGGCCAGGTCCGCGGTCTCCACGGCCGCCGCCCCCGCCCCGCCGAGCTGGGCGCCGCAGTCGACGACCACCACCTCGTAGCGGGAGCGCAGGGCGCTGAGGATCTGGCGGGCGGCGCGGTCGGTGACCTCCTCGCCGCGTTCGCCCTCGGCGGGCGCCAGCAGCAGCGCCAGCCCGGAGTCGTGGCGGAAGACGGCCTCGGCCATGACGCGCGGGGAGATGTCGCCCACCGCGGCGAGGTCCGCGACCGAGCGGCGGAACTGGACGTCCAGGTAGGAGGCGATGTCCCCGGTCTGGAGGTCGAGGTCGACCAGGGCGGTGGGGTGGCCGGAGGCCTGCGCGGCGAGGGCGATCTGGACCGCGACCAGGGTCGCGCCGGTGCCGCCCTTCGCTCCGCTGACCGTGACCACGGTCCCGCCGACGCCGGCGAAGACGTCGGCGCCGTGGCCGAGGTGCCGTCGTACGCCCGTGGACCACTGGGCGACCGCCTGCACGCGGCCGGCCAGTTCCTCGTAGCTCAGCGGTAGGCCGACCAGGCCGCGGGCGCCGGAGTCCATCGCGGCGGCGAACAGGCCGGGGCTGGTGTCGGTGGTGACGAGGACGACGCCCACGGCGGGGAAGCGGAGTGCGACCTCGCGGATCAGTTCCAGGGCCGGGACCGGGCCGATGCGTTCGTGGACGACGACGACCTCGGGGAGTTCGTCGACCGACTCGGCGGCGAACCGGGCGAGCAGGTCCACGAGCTGGGTGGAGTCCACGACGGGGGCCAGGGGTTCGGCGTCCGGGAGCTGGCTGAGCAGGGAGACCAGGGACCGGGCGGCGTCCGCGTCACCGACGGCGGGGAGGATCCTGATGGGCATGCGAGGCGCCTCTCACTTGTCCGTCGCGAGTTCGTACGTACGGTCCTTGTCCGGCACGCTGGTCGTGGTGCCGGGGGCGACCAGGGCGAGCCGGACCCGCTGGGCGAAGGACTCCGCGTAGGTGAGGCGCTGGGCGTCGAGCGTGGACAGCGCGAAGGTGATGGGGACGGCGTCGGTGGGCTGCTGGTTCCGGTTGTCGGGGTCGACGTAGCTGAGCTGGGCGCCGACGTCCAGGACCCGGGCGTTGGTCACGATGATCTTCGACTGGTCGGGGATGCTGGACTGTTTGCCCTGGAAGGTGGCGTAGACGTTGACCAGGGCGCCGGGGGTGATCTTGCCGGCCACGCCGGTGGCCGCGTCGATCATGATGGCGACCTCCTGCTCGCCCGGTTTCAGCTCGGGCTGGTCGACGACCATGTCCGTCTGGAGCAGGGAGCCCTTCTTCAACGTGGTGACCGCGATCTTGCCCTGGATCTCACCGAGGCTGGTGACGGCGTTGGCGGAGAGCCACCGCTTGGGCATCTGGACCTTCTGGAACTGCCCCGCGGTCAGCGTCGTGTAGGGCTTGACGTCCGACCGGACCTTGTACGCGGTGACCTCGGGGCCGACCTGCGACTTCACGTCGTCGATGACGGAGAGCACGCCGGCGAACGCGCCGAGCGCGCAGATCACCGACAGGATCAGGAGTATCACGCCGCGGCGCTGACGGGAGTTCATGGACCGTGCGACCTCATCGGGGAAGCGGAGGATGTGGGGGAACCGTGCGGTGGGCGGTACGGGTTCGTCCGGGGCGGCCGCCGCCCCGGCGGTCAGGCGGGCGTGCGCTGTTCCAGGACGCGGGGCGCGGGCGGATCGTAGACGGGCGGGGTGGCGGAGCAGAAGACGCAGCGGTCGCCGATGACGTCGATACCGCACCAGTGACAACTGGTCTGCCGTACGGAGGTGACCAGTTGGTAGAGGACCGACAGGTCGGCGAGGTAACTGGTGAACTCGATCAGCCGGCCGGTCCCCCACCACTCGGCCGACTCGGCGGGCAGCGGGGTCTCGCGCAGGCCGTGCGCGCCCCAGGACTTGGCGAGGCCGCCGATCCAGTCCGACTGCAACTGGCCCTTGGCGACGAGCATCCAGGTGCTGAACTCGGGGCCGCCCAGCACGGCGTCCGGGCCGACGCGGACCAGCTGGGGTTCGGGATGCGCGACGACGGCGAACTGGGTGCCGGGCATCCAGGACTTGGCGTGCGCCTTGAGGGTGACCGGGACCCGGTCCAGCTTGGCGACCGAGCCGAGGACGGCGCCGCAGTGGAGGTAGTGGGTGAGCAGCCGGCCGGCCGAGGCGAGCACGCCGGGGCTCAGGTCGCAGGTGGCGAGCTGCCGCAACTGCCGGGCCAGCACGGCGATGCCGAGGGGCGGCAGGTCGGGGCGGAAGAGCGCGATCCGGTCGCTCTCCAGGAGGGAGCGCAGGGTGTGCAGGCGCCGGGTGACGGCGTCCGGTACGGCGCCGGAGTACACGACGACCACATGTCCGTGCTGCTCGATGAGGGCCACGAACTCGGCGAGGGTCTGTTCGAGCGGGCGCTTGTCGAGGTCCTTGAGGACGACCGCGGGCATGGTCCGCTCGTCCTGCACCGGCAGCGCCATGTCGGCGCTGGTCACGGCAATGGCAGTTGGCACGCGCAGCTCCCCGCTCTTCACACCCCGGCGGCTCACCGGTGTTACTCCAGAGAGCCGGGACGACTTCATTGCGTGACTACCTCAGCACTGTAACCACGCCTCTGTGGCCGGAGAACAGCGTTTGTGCAGCTGTCTGGGATCTGTGACCACACAACCAGCGCCAAATCGGGACAGGTTGAGCATATGACCGGGGCCTGAGGCGGTACGAATTTGGTCTGGACCTATTGACAGGCGAATTGGTCTGGACCAACTTGTTTGTCATGCCCAGACTCATCCCCCGACCGGCGTCCCCCCACACCGGACGGCGACGCATCCGCACCTGGTCGGCCGTGGCCACCCTCGCCACGGCCCTCGCGATGGCGGGACTGACCGCCGCCCCCGCCTCCGCCGCCGACGTCAACAACGCGAAGAACCCCGGCTTCGAGTCGTCCCTGTCCGGCTGGACCTGCTCCGCGGGCAGCGGTACGACGGTCTCCTCACCCGTCCACTCGGGCAGCGCCGCGCTGAAGGCGACCCCCGCCGGGCAGGACTACGCCCAGTGCAGCCAGACGGTCGCGGTGAAGCCCGGCTCGACGTACACACTGAGCGCCTGGGTGCAGGGCGGCTACACCTACCTGGGCGTGACCGGCACCGGCACCACGGACGTCTCGACCTGGACCCCGGACTCCGCGTCCTGGAAGCAGCTGTCGACGACGTTCACCACCGGCTCCTCGACCACCTCGGTCACGGTCTGGACCCACGGCTGGTACGGCCAGGCCGCCTACTACGCCGACGACGTCTCGGTGTACGGCCCCGACGGCGGTGGCGGCTCAGGACCTGCCCCGACCGTCCCGGCGACCCCCGCGGGCCTCGCGGTCTCCGGTACGACGTCGTCCTCGGCGTCCCTGTCCTGGGGCGCCGTCTCGGGCGCGACCGGCTACAACGTCTACCAGAACGGCACCAAGGTCTCGGCGATCACCGGCGCCTCGGCCACCGTCACCGGACTGGCCGCGTCGACGTCGTACTCCTTCCAGGTCACCGCGACCAACTCGGCCGGTGAGTCGGCGAAGTCGTCGGCGGTGACGGCGACGACCACCGCGACCGGCACGGGTGGCGGCGCCCTGCCCAAGCACGCGGTCACGGGCTACTGGCAGAACTTCAACAACGGCGCCACCGTCCAGAAGATCTCGGACGTGCCGTCCTCGTACGACATCATCGCCGTGGCCTTCGCGGACGCGACCGGCACCCCCGGCGCGGTGAGCTTCAGCCTCGACTCGGCCGGGCTCGGCGGCTACACCGTCGACCAGTTCAAGGCCGACATCAAGGCCAAGCAGGCGGCCGGCAAGAAGGTGATCATCTCGATCGGCGGCCAGAACGGCACGGTCTCGGTGAGCGACTCGGCGTCCGCCACGAACTTCGCCAACTCCGTCTACGCGCTGATGCAGACGTACGGCTTCGACGGCGTCGACATCGACCTGGAGAACGGCCTCAACGCCACCTACATGAGCCAGGCGCTGCGCGCGCTGTCGGCGAAGGCGGGCTCGTCGCTGATCATCACCATGGCCCCGCAGACGATCGACATGCAGTCGACGTCCAACGCGTACTTCCAGACGGCCCTGAACATCAAGGACATCCTCACCGTCGTCAACATGCAGTACTACAACAGCGGTTCGATGCTGGGCTGCGACGGCAAGGTGTACAGCCAGGGCTCGGTGGACTTCCTCACCGCGCTGGCGTGCATCCAGTTGCAGGGCGGGCTCGCCCCGTCCCAGGTGGGCCTCGGGCTGCCGGCCTCGACCAGCGCGGCGGGCAGCGGCTACGTGTCGCCGACCGTGGTGAACAACGCGCTGGACTGCCTCGCCAAGGGCACCAACTGCGGCTCCTTCAAGCCGTCCGGCACGTACCCCGGCCTGCGGGGTGCGATGACCTGGTCGACCAACTGGGACGCGGCCTCCGGGAACGCGTGGTCGTCCTCGGTGGGCGCCCACGTGCACGCCCTGCCGTAACCGCCGAGCGGTCCCGGCGGCCGACCGCGCCGCCGGGACCCGGGCCGTACGGCGCTACGGCTGCCCCCGACCGCAGCCGTCGCACCCGCAGGTGCCGAGCTCGAACCACACGGTCTTGCCCGGCCCGTCCTGGTGGCAGCCCCAGCGCCGGGCGAGCGCGTCCACCAGGTACATCCCCCTGCCGCCCTCCGCGAGGCCCGCGTCCAGCACCCGCGGCGGGCGGCGGTCCTCGTCGGTGACCTCACAGCGCAGCAGTCCGTGCGAGGCCGACAGGGTGAGCCGGAACCGGCTCGCCGCATGGCACAGCGCGTTCGCCGCCAGCTCGCCCGCCAGCAGCTCGCACACGTACGCCACGTCGTCCTGGTCGGCCAGCCCCCACTCCTCCAGCTGCCGCCGCACCGCCGCCCGGGCGTCGCCCGCCGCCGTCGGACGCGGCTCGTACTCGACACTCAGGTGACCGGCCCGGGTGGGTGGCTGCGGATACGCGGCGTACTGGGGGCCGGTGTCCGGGAGCCGGCCACCGAAGGGTTGCAGCATGCCCTCCAGCGTGCCGGTGCCCGGCTCCCCGCGCAGGGGGAGGAATACCTGATCGGGTACCCGCGTCCGCCGGGGCTGGGCAGTACGCGCGTACGGCGTCCCGCTCACGCGTACTGGACGCGGATCCTCGCCCCGTCGCCCATCACCCCGTCCCGCACGTCGACGTACGCGCACACCTGGCGGGTGAACCACAGCCCCTGACCGGGCTCCGGGTCCCCGCTCCCCGGCGGGACGAACCCGGCCAGCGGATCCGCCACGGCCCGGCACAGCCGCAGCTCGCAGACGCAGCCCGGGGCCTCCCCCCAGGCGAGGAACTCGATGACGGGCCCGTGCGCCTCGGCCGCCTCGGCCACCGCCCGCGTGAACAGCTCCGCCTCCGCGGGCGCGAGACCCCGCCCGGCAGCCCAGTCCCGTACCCCTTCCGGAGCCGTCAGCCGGACGGCCGACCGCGGTGACGGCGCCAACGGCACCGCGTCCAACTCCTTGACCAGCACCGCGGGTTGCTCGTACACCCCGGTGCCGGGGTGGGCCCGGCGGGCCGCGTCGACCACCGCCTCGCCCGCCGTCCGGGTGTCGTACGCGCACATGGCCGTGGTGGCGAAGGGGGCGAACAGCAGGTTGGCGAGGGACTCGTAGCGGATCCACTCGGCGCTCTCCCGGACCGAACGGCCCGCGCGTCCCGCCCAGTCGGGCTCCATGAGCAGGTGGACACGGCCGCCGGGTCCGGCGTTCGCCGCGAGGAAACCGGCGCCCTGCGCGACGGCGTTGGCGGCCGTGCCGGTGTACCAGTCGGTGTGGTCGATGAAACCGATGTCCTTGGCGCCGGTGCCGAGCGCGTCGCGCAGCACGGCCAGGTTGGCCGGTGCGGCGATGGCGACCGGCGGCGGCTCGTCCGGCGCGGCCAGGCCCTCGGCGAGGAAGGGCAGAGCGGCCGCGAGGAACGCGTCGTCCGAGCCGAACACGGCCATCCGGTGGTCGAACCGCCCCTGGGCCGCGGCGGGGCGGGCGCTCGTACTGCTGCTCATCGGGTCTCCTGTGCGTCAGCGCCGGGCGGTCACCCAGGCGGCGATCTGGCTGCGGTTGCGGAAGCCGAGCTTGCCGAGGATGCGTTCCACGTGACCCTCGGCGGTACGGCGGGCGATCACCAGGCGGTCGGCGATCTGCTGGTTGCCGAGCCCCTCGGCGACGAGTTCGGCGACCTCGGTCTCCCGGCGGGTGAGCCGGACCGGAGCCGTCCCGGACCCCGGCCCCGTCCGGGACCTCGACGGCCGCTCGTCGAGCGCGTAGGCCACGATCTCCTCCAGAGCCGACGCGCCGCCCCTGCCGTACGCGGCCTCGTACCCGTCCCGCCCGAGGGCGGTCCTCGCGTGCTCCTCGCAGGCGCGGCGGGCCGAGTTGAGGGCGGTGGAGCCCCAGCGGTCGCGGTCGATGTCGGCCCAGACGCGGTCGGCGCCGCCGAGGAGTACGGCGGTGCGCTCGGCGGCGCCCAGTCCGTCGGCGATCCTCGCGAGCAGGTCCAGGGTGAGCCCGATGCCGATCACGTCGTGGACGTCGAGTTTGCGGCGCAGCGCCTCGCGGGCGTGCGGCTCGGCCCGGCGCCAGTCGGCGCGGACGGCGTGGGCGAGGGCGAGGATGCGCAGCACGTAGGAGCGGACCCAGTCCTCGCCGTGCGCCGCACAGAGCCGCAGGGCCCGCTCGCAGACGGCGACGGCCCGCTCCGCACCGCCCAGGAAGGCGTGCGCGCAGGCGAGTTCGACCAGGTCCAGGCCGTGCAGGCTGAGGTGCTGGCCGGGTACCGGGCCCCGGGCGACGGTGGTCTCGAAGTGGGCGCGGGCGGCGGGCAGGTCGTCGGCGAACAGCTGGACGACCCCGATCACGTAGTCGGCGTGGGCGGCCTCCGCCGGGTCGCCGAGCCGCTCGGCGAGGGCACGGGCCTCGCGGGCCCGGCGCAGGCCCCGGGTGAGGTCCTCGGGGCTGCCGGCGAGCAGGGCGGAGGCCCACAGGGCACGGGCGCGTTCGGGGGTCGGCTCGGGGTTGGCCTCGAGGGCGCGGTCGAGCCAGTAGCGGCCCTCGCGCGGAGCGCCGCAGGCATGCCAGTAGAACCAGAGGGTGCCCGCGAGCCGCAGCCCGGCGTGCGCCCGGCCGGGGGCGGCGAGGCTGAAGTCGAGGGCGGCGCGCAGGTTGTCCTGGTCGGCGCGGAGCCGGACGACGGTCTCCCGCTGCCCGGGCCCGAACCAGGCCGCCTCGCAGGCGTCCGCGTGTTCCTGGACCCGGTTCAGGTGCCGGAGCCGGGCGGCGGCCTCCTCGCCGGGGCGCTCCCGGAGCCGGTCGAGACCGTACTGGCGCAGGGTGTCGAGGAGCCGGTAGCGGGCGGCGCCCCCGGCCGGGCCCTCCTCCCGGGTGAGGACGGACTTGTCGACCAGCCCGGCCACGGCTTCCAGGACGTCCGGCGGGCGCAGGTCGTGGCAGACGGCCTCGGCCGTCTCCAGGTCGAAGCCGCCGGCCAGCACCGAGAGCCGCGCCCACGCCGACCGCTCAGGACCGGTGCACAGTTCATGGCTCCAGTCGACGGCCGCGCGCAGCGTCTGGTGACGGGGCAGGGCCGCGGGGCTGCCGGCGGTCAGCAGCCGGTAGCGGTCGTCGAGGCGGGCGAGGAGCTGGTCGAGGCCGAGGACGCGCATCCGGACGGCGGCGAGCTCGATGGCGAGGGGCAGCCCGTCCAGGCGACGGCACAGCCGGGCGACGGCGGCCCGGTTGGCGGGGGTGAGCCGGAAGCCGGGCACTACCGCGGCGGCGCGGTCGGCGAAGAGGGCGAGCGCGGGGTGGGAGCCAGCCGCCGAGAGGTCGCCGTCCGGGTCGGGCACCGCCAACGGCCGCACTTCCAGCAGGTGTTCCTCGGTGAGGCCGAGGCGGTGCCGGCTGGTGGCGAGGACCCGGACGGCGGTGGTGCCGTGCAGCAGGGCGGCGGCGAGACCGGCGCAGGCGGCGAGCAGGTGCTCGCAGTTGTCCACGACGAGCAGCAGGCGGCGGTCGCGCAGCCGCGCCACCAGCGCGTCCAGGGGCGGCCTGGCGGAGTGGTCGTGCAGTCCGAGGGCGTCGGCGGCGGCGAGCGGGACGAGTTCCGGGTCGTGCAGGCCGGCGAGGGCGACATGGCGGACGCCGTCGGGGAAGGCGCGGGCGACCCGGGCCGCGATGTGTGCGGCGAGCCGGGTCTTGCCCACGCCGCCGGGGCCGGTGAGCGTGACGAGGCGGGCCTTCGCCAGCAGCTCACGGCCGGCGGCCTGTTCGTCCCGCCGGTCGACGAAGCTGGTCGTCTCGACCGGCAGGTGGCAGCCCCCGCTCGGCGCCGGTCCGCCCATGATCAGCGAGCCCTCCTCTTGGCCGTGGGTCCACGGTGCCGTGGTGGGCCGAGGAGGGACAGGCGGAGGTCACGCCGGCGAGTGCACTTCGGGAAGGGCCGGGTCCCCGGGCTGCGGGTGGGCTATAGTGCGGCGCTTTCGTTCGGCCCTTCTGCACGGCGGCCGTCGGGCCGGCCGCCGTTCAGTCGGACTCGGCGTCGGTGGCTTCCCCACCGTCCCCGCCGTCCCCGCCGTCCTCGAAGTACGCGTCCAGGACGGCGTCCAGCTGCTCCTCCCACTCCTGGAAGCGGGAGCGGGACGTCGCCTCGATCTCGATGGGGTACCAGCGGCGGTCCGGGGTGTGGACGGTGATCGTGAAGCGCTTGCCGAAGCGTGGTGTCTCGGTCTCGACCGCGCCGATCTCGTCCCAGCGGAACTCGCACTTCTCCTCGTCGAGACTGAGCCGCACACCGGTCGCGTCCGCCACTATCCGCGCACGGCGGTCGGCGGCCTCGAAGACGGGCCCTTCGGCGGACGCCTCGGCCCCTTCGCCCTCGGCGTCCTCGGCGTCGGCCCGCTCGGCCTCGTCCCCGGCTTCCGCGGCCGGTGCGGCCGGTGCGGCCGCGTCGGTGACGGTGCCGGCCTCGGCGACCTCGGCGTCCGCCGCCTCGACGGCCTTCGCCTCCGCGTCCTGCGGCTCCGCGTCCTGCGGCTCCGCGTCCTGCGGCCGGGCGGACGCGGGTGAGGTGAGCCCGGGGATGAAGGCCGGGTCGAATCCGGCGCCCTCCAGGGGCTGGCTGTTGGCTCCTATGCGCTGCTCCACAGCGGGCAGTATGGTCGAAGAACCTGTGCCGGACACAGTCGACCCCAACTTCGTTATGAGACGCCTACCCGAACAGGCCGTCAGGATGCCTGGTCCGGTGAGTCGAGCACGGCCAGCGCGTCGATCTCGATCAGCAGTCCCGCGGGCAGGCCGACATACACCGTCGTTCGCGCCGGGTAGGCCTGCGTGAGGCCCTGCTCGTCGAAGTAGCGGTCGTAGATCTCGTTCAGCTCGGCGAAGTGGCCGACATCCGTCAGGTAGACGCGCATCATCATCACGTCGTCCCAGGAGGCGCCGCCCTCCTGAAGGATCGCCTTGACGTTGGCGAGGGTCTGCAGGGTCTGCTCGCGCAGGGTGGGGCCGGCCGGAGTCGGGGGCCTGCCCTCCTCGGCGGGCAGGAAGCCGACCTGGCCGGCGACCTGGAGGAGGTTGCCCTTGCGGACGCCGTGCGAGAACTTCGCGGGCGGGGTGGTGTGGGTCTTCGGGGTGAGAGCGGTCTTCTCGGTCATCTGTTGCCGGCTTCCTGGATCGGGGTTCTGCCTGAGTACTCGCCGCTGATCGCGTCCGCCGTCCGGCGCACCTGCGGGAGCAGGGTGAGGAGTTCGTCGGCGGTGACGACGACGTTGGGCGCGGAGACCGACAGCGCGGCGACGACGCGCCCGTCGGCACCGCGCACCGGTGCGGCCACGCAGTTGATGGACTCCTCGTGGCCGCCGAGGTCGGTGGCCCAGCCCTGTTCGCGCACCTTGGCGAGCTCCCTGAGGAACGCCTCGGCGTTCGGTGTCGAACGGGCCGTGTACATGGGGTAGTCGAGCCGGCCGGCGAGGGCCCGCCGCTCCGGCTCGGGCAGGTCGGCGAGGAGCAGCTTCGCCACGGCGGCGACGGTGACGGCGACCGGCTTGCCGATCCGCGAGTACATCCGCACCGGGTAGCGGCTCTCGACCTTGTCGATGTAGAGCACCTCGCCCTCCTCCAGCACGGCGAGGTGCACGGTGTGTC
>NZ_JBEYFC010000012.1:0-42282 GCF_040634175.1 Streptomyces sp. NPDC007162 | reverse complement strand
AGCGGCCGGCCCGGCGCCGGGGCGCGGGAGGCCGGCGCAAGGGCGGCGGTGAGCAGCCGGCGGCGCGTGAGTCCGGGGCGGGACGCGCGCCGGGTGCGGTACGTGAGGTCCAGCCCCTCGCGGGGCGGATCCCCGCGCAGGAGGATGTGCAGGTGACCCGGGAGAACCCTGAGACGGGTGCGGAGCAGCCGCCGCACGACGAGGCCGGCCTGGAGCGGCGTGTCGCGCGCGGACTGGCGTTTCTGCGGCGGCGGCTGACCGGGGACTACGAGGTCGACGACTTCGGCTACGACGAGGAGCTGACCGACCAGGTCCTGATGTCCCTGCTGCGGCCGGTGTACGAGAAGTACTTCCGCGTCGACGTGAAGGGCATGGAGAACATCCCGGCCGAGGGCGGTGCGCTGATCGTCGCCAACCATTCGGGGACGCTGCCGCTGGACGGCCTGATGATGCAGGTGGCCGTGCACGATCACCATCCGGCGAATCGTCACCTCAGGCTGCTCGCGGCGGATCTGGTGTTCGTGCTGCCGGTGGTGAACGAACTGGCGCGCAAGCTCGGGCACACGCTCGCGTGCGCGGAGGACGCCGGGCGGCTGCTGGGGCAGGGAGAGCTGGTCGGGGTGATGCCGGAGGGGTTCAAGGGCATCGGGAAGCCGTTCAGCGAGCGGTACAAGCTCCAGCGGTTCGGGCGGGGCGGCTTCGTGTCGACCGCGTTGCGGCAGGGGGTGCCGATCATTCCCTGCTCGATCGTGGGGGCGGAGGAGATCTACCCGATGATCGGCAACGCGAAGACGCTGGCTCGGGTGCTGGGGATTCCGTACTTCCCGCTGACGCCGACGTTTCCCTGGCTGGGGCCGGTGGGGGCGGTGCCGTTGCCGACGAAGTGGACGATTCAGTTCGGGGAGCCGATTCGGACCGACGGGTATCCGCCGGAGGCGGCGGAGGATCCGATGCTGATGTTCAACCTGACGGATCAGGTGCGGGAGCAGATTCAGCACACGCTGTACAAGTTGCTCGTGCAGCGGAGGTCGGTGTTCTTCTGAGGCGTTGCGACAAAACCCCGCGCCCCCGAACGGGGACGCGGGGAGGGTGCGGCGTTGGTCAGTTGCCGGTGTTCTCGCCGTCGATGCCCAGGCCCGGGAGCAGGCCGGGCAGGAGTGGCGGCAGGGTGACGTCCGGGGCGCTGGACGCGGTCTTCGACGGGGACGGGGTGCTCGTGCCCGTCTTCGGGGGGTCCAGGAGGCCGCCCGTCGCACCGCCGATCAGCCCGTCGTCGGTGCTGCTGCCGGAGGCCGAGCCGCTGGGGGTGCCGGTGCTGGACTCGCGGCCCGTGGACGAGCTGCCGGAGGACGACGGGGCCGTCGACCGGTGGCGGCCGGGGGAGCCGGTGGACGCCGTGCCCGAGCCCTGGCTGCCGGTGCTGCCGCCGGCGTGCCGGGGCGGCTGGGGGAGCAGGGACTGCAGCGGGCCGACCTCTTCGTCTATGGCGGCGAAGACCGACGTCACCTGCTGGCTGACGTCGCCGAGCTGGACCGGGAGCCGCTCGCGCAGGGCGCCCCAGGCCTGACGGTGGGACTGGGCGAAGGCGGACAGGGCCTGGATGGGTCCCAGCGAGTCCGGGTCGCGTTCGTAGGCCTCGTGGAGCAGGCGGTGGCCCTCGGTGACGTCGTGCTGCATGCCGGACAGCGTGCGCCGGATCTCGCCGATCGACTCGTGGTCGAGATGGCCGCCGCGGTCCCGCTCCATCAGCCGGCGGGCCTCCATCAGCCGGGTCGAGGCCTGGTCGAGGTAGGTCTGACCGCGCTGGTCGTCACCGTCGGACAGGTAGTTGAGCTTGAAGTCCTCGATGCCGCGTTTGAGGCCGTACAGCGAGTCGCCGGGCAGGGCGTCGGAACTGGCCGCGGCCACCCCGCCGAAGGCTCCGGCGGCCACGCCGACGCTCAGGCCGCCCGCGGCGAGCCCCTTGGTGAGCCGGGAACGCGGTCGCAACCTGCCCAGCGGACTGGCCCGGTGTGCTCCCTTCGCACTGTCGGAGCGCTGCCCGGGCACCGCCGCGTCCGCCGCCCCGCCCAGGGTGCCCTCCGCCAGCATGGCCTCCATCGCGGCCACCAGCCGGGCCCGCTGCACGACCTTGACCTCGGGGTCGAGCTCCGGTTTGGGCAGCGCGGTGAGCCCTGTCGCCAGGGCCAGCAGTTCGCCGTGCTCGGTCGGTTCAGCCCGGTCCGGTGTGGCCGGTGCGTCGCCCACCGGTCCCTCGGACCGCTCGGCCGCCGGGTCCCGGTCGGGCTGCTCCTCCAGGGCCTGGGCGAAGGCGTTCGCCCGCCGGTGTGCCGATACGTTCGCGATCACTGGCGGCACCTCCTCTCGTCATGACGGTCGACTCCCCAGGGGGTCCTGAGGGTTGCACGCCCTCGACCGGACCACACGATCGTGTGATCAGGGACTTGCTGGACGTGACCACAGGGAGCCTGTATCCCGCACAACGAGCGGCTCGGCACTTGGGTTACGGACGAGCGGAGATCGGCTGAGAAAGACAACGGGCTTTGACGGAACGTGAGTTGACCGTCGCCCGGGGTGGCCGTCTCAGCGCGCGTCCTCCGGGAGGAGGCGGGCGAGAGTGCGCACGGCCCGGTACTGGAGGGTCTTGATGGCGCCCTCGTTCTTGCCCATCACCCGGGCGGTCTCGGCCACCGAGAGACCCTGGAGGAAGCGGAGCGTCACGCACTCCTGCTGCTGGGGGTTGAGGCGTCGTACGGCGTCGAGCAGCGCGGCGTTGGAGAGGGACTCCAGGACGGAGTCCTCCGGGGAGCGCTCGACCTCGTTGGCGTCGAGCATCTCGCCGGTGGTGACCTCCAGGCGGAAGCGGCTCGACTTGAAGTGGTCGGCGACCAGGTTGCGGGCGATGGTGACCAGCCAGGCGCCGAAGTCGCGGCCCTGCCAGGTGAAGGTGCCGATGCGCCTGAGCGCGCGCAGGAACGTCTCGCTGGTGAGGTCCTCGGCGGTCGCCTTGCCGCCCACGCGGTAGTAGATGTAGCGGTAGACGGTGTCGCTGTACTGGTCGTAGAGGCGGCCGAAGGCGTCGGACTCGCCGGCCTGGGCGCGCTCCACGAGGTCCATCATCCGGGCACTGTCGCTGTCCGCGGCCGGACGGCGGGCGGGGGCGGTGGTGCCGGTCGAACGGCCGCGTCTGCCGACCGCGGCGCCGCCGTCGGCCAGTGCGTAGCACGGGCCCACGGGGGCGGCGGCGAAGGCGGGGACGGCAGACGCGGTGGGGACGAGGCCGCGCAGCGTCTCTTTGACCGTCGCGACCGTTGCGCGCAGCGTAGCCAGGCCCGAGGCGTCAACCCCGACGTGTGGGTACACGGGACTCCCAGAGGCAGAGCTTTCATCACGTGCAGTGCGGAACCGTTCACCCGTCGTGGCGACGGAGGGGTACCGGTTTGCGTCTGAGGAGAATAACGCTTCGTACAGGCCCTGCTACACCGAGTTGCTCAAATCATCGATTGCGTCGCTTCTCTTACCGATTTGAGCCGGTTCAAGTGCCGCAGAGTGACTGTTTGTTGATCAGAAAGGTGCGTGTTCCGGCGGAGTCGAGGGCGTGTGGGGGCAGCCGCGCGATAATTCGGGCGCGCGAGGTTTGGCGCCCTGTCAGGGCCACGGGAAACGGCGCGAGCAACACGTGCCGCCGCGTCCGGGGCGGCGTCCGCCCCCACCACGGGGCCGCCTCGCACCGCGCCTGTCCCGGCGCCCGCCCGGGGGAGCATGGGGATGTTCCCGCTTCGGGTGGCGGTGCTCCTGCGCCGCCCGGGGGTGTGCCTGCCTCGTGCGGCGATGGTGGGGCCGGTCCCGGGCCCCGCTGCCGGCGTCGTCGGCTCGGTGCTGTCGGTGCTAGCGGCGTCGTCGGCTCAGGGCGATCGCTGCCGCTGTGCCGCCCGCGACCGCGCCCACGCCGGCCGCTGCCGGGATGCCCACCTTCGCCGCCTTGCGGCCCGTCCGGTAGTCGCGCAGGCGCCAGTCCATCTCGCGGGCGTGCTTGCGCAGCTTCGTGTCCGGGTTGATGGCATACGGGTGACCGACCAGGGACAGCATCGGGATGTCGTTGTGGGAGTCGCTGTAGGCCGCGCACCGGGAGAGGTCGAGGCCCTCGGCCGCGGCCAGCGCGCGTACCGCCTCCGCCTTGGCCGGCCCGTGCAGGGGCTCGCCGACCAGTTTGCCGGTGTAGACGCCGCCGACCGACTCGGCCACCGTGCCCAGGGCGCCGGTCAGCCCCAGGCGGCGGGCGATCACGCCGGCGATCTCCACCGGCGCCGCCGTGACGAGCCACACCTTCTGGCCCGCGTCCAGGTGGGCCTGGGCGAGGGCGCGGGTGCCGGGCCAGATGCGCTCGGCCATGTACTCGTCGTAGATCTCCTCGCCGATGGTCTGGAGCTCCGCGACCCGGTGGCCCTTGACGATCGACAGGGCCGAGTCGCGGGCGTCCTGCATGTGCTCGGGGTCCTCGACGCCGGCCAGCCGGAACCACGCCTGCTGCCAGGCGAACCTGGCGAGGTCGCGGGTCTCGAAGAACTTTCTTTTGTACAGGCCGCGGCCGAAGTGGAAGATGGCGGCGCCCTGCATCACCGTGTTGTCCAGGTCGAAGAACGCGGCGGCCTTGTCGTCGCCGAGCACCGGGAACTGCGGTTCCGCGGCCTCTTCGACGGGCGCCGGCGCTTCCTGGTTCTTGCGCGCGGCCTCTGCCGAGGCCTCGCCTGCCAACACGCTCCGCGCCGTGGCGGAGCGCCTACGGGGAGTGAGCCATCCGAGAGCGGCCATGTCGTGAGCATAGCCAGTCTGTTCGGTGGTTCCGGAGTCACGGGAGTTGGATGGGTGTGAACTCTCCGCGACCTGGCCGTTAAGCAAGGCGAGGAAGGCGTGCAGGAGGCGGCGGACATGCCCTGCCAGGGGCGGGACAATGGACGTCATGAGTCCCCTCTTCGGCCGGAAGGCGCCCGCGCCCCGTGTGCGGCTGGTCACCCTCATCCGTAAGCCCGGCTGCCATCTGTGTGATGACGCACAGGCCGTGGTCGAGAAGGTGTGCGGCGACCTCGACGTGCCCTGGGAGCACCAGGACATCACCCAGGATCAGCGGCTGCACGACCTGTACTGGGAGCAGATTCCGGTGGTCCTCGTCGACGGCGAACAGCACACCTTCTGGCGCGTGAACGAAGAACGGCTCCGCAAGGCACTGACCGACTAGTCCAAACCGGCTGCGAAGTCGCTTAGGATCGACGGCGGCGTGGTCTCGGGGGGCGGGATTCGTAAGGAGTGTGTGCGATTTTGCCCCCAACGGAGAGGGAGCGTGCGCGAGTGTGCGCCGGTTCCGTACGACCGCGCCGGGGGCGCGTGACCCCGGTCACGTTGGCCGGGCAAATCGGACACCATCTTTGTGCACGCGTTCACAAAGACATAGCCTGCTGTCGACGGGGCGGTCTGGGTAGGAGTGACCGTCCGCAGCCCCGCTCAACCCGTTGGAGCACCGTGGCAACTGGCCGAACTCACCGACCGGCGACCCGCAGCCGAGGGATCCCCGAGGCCACCGTCGCCAGGCTTCCGCTGTACCTCCGGGCGCTGACCGCACTGTCGGAGCGCTCGGTCCCCACGGTCTCCTCCGAGGA
This sequence comes from Streptomyces sp. NPDC007162, assembly GCF_040634175.1. NCBI lineage: Bacteria > Bacillati > Actinomycetota > Actinomycetes > Kitasatosporales > Streptomycetaceae > Streptomyces > Streptomyces sp. NPDC007162. The sequence goes on along the minus strand of NZ_JBEYFC010000012.1, from coordinate 36,628 downwards.
ACTGGCCGCCGCCGCGGGGGTCAACTCCGCGAAGCTGCGCAAGGACTTCTCCTACCTGGGCTCGTACGGAACGCGCGGTGTCGGCTACGACGTCGAGTATCTCGTCTATCAGATCTCCCGTGAGCTGGGCCTGACCCAGGACTGGCCGGTAGTGATCGTCGGTATCGGTAACCTCGGCGCCGCTCTCGCCAACTACGGCGGGTTCGCCTCCCGCGGCTTCCGGGTCGCCGCCCTGATAGACGCCGACCCGGCGATGGCCGGGAAGCCGGTGGCCGGTATCCCCGTGCAGCACACCGACGACCTGGAGAAGATCATCCAGGACAACGGCGTCAGCATCGGCGTGATCGCCACCCCCGCGGGCGCCGCCCAGCAGGTCTGCGACCGGCTGGTGGCCGCCGGGGTCACCTCCATCCTGAACTTCGCGCCGACCGTGCTGACCGTCCCGGACGGCGTCGACGTGCGCAAGGTCGACCTCTCCATCGAGCTGCAGATCCTCGCCTTCCACGAGCAGCGCAAGGCCGGCGAGGAGCACGAGGGCACGGTGCCGCCCGTGACCGCCCACCAGGAGCCCGGCGAGCAGGGACCCGACGGGGACGTACCCGCCGTGATGCCGGCATGAGTCTCCTCGTCGTCGGGCTGAGCCACCGCAGCGCCCCGGTCAGCGTCCTGGAACGGGCCGCGCTCTCCGCGGACGCCCAGGTCAAGCTGGTCCAGGACACGGTCGCCGCCGAGCCGGCCACCGAGGCCGCGGTACTCGCCACCTGCAACCGCATCGAGCTGTACGCCGACGTCGACAAGTTCCACGCCGGAGTCGCCGAGCTGTCCACGCTGCTCGCCCAGCACAGCGGGGTCGGGCTGGACGAGCTCACTCCTTATCTCTACGTGCACTACGAGGACCGGGCCGTCCACCACCTGTTCTCGGTGGCCTGCGGGCTCGACTCGATGGTCGTCGGCGAGGGGCAGATCCTCGGCCAGATAAAGGACTCGCTGGCCCGCGCGCAGGAGCTGCACAGCGCCGGCCGGCTGATGAACGACCTGTTCCAGCAGGGCCTGAGGGTGGGCAAGCGCGCCCACTCCGAGACCGGCATCGACCGGGCCGGGCAGTCGCTGGTCACCTTCGGTCTTGAGCAGCTGGCCGCCGGTGCGGATGTGGAGACCTGGGCCACCGGCAAGAAGGCGCTGGTCATCGGCGCGGGCTCGATGTCCTCGCTGGCCGCCGCCACGCTGGCGCGGGCCGGGGTCGCCGAGATCGTGGTGGCCAACCGGACGTTCGACCGCGCGGAGCGGCTCGCGCAGATCCTCTCCGAGGGCGACGACACGGACGTGGCCGCCCGCGCGGTACCGATGGACGCGGTGCCGGGCGAGCTGACACGTGCCGACGTCGTGGTGTCGTGCACCGGGGCGACGGGGCTGGTGCTGACGGCGGAGGCGGTTGCCGCCGCCGTCGAGGGCCGGACCGGTGAGCCGGTCACCGAGATCGACGTACCGTCCGCGCCGAAGCAGCCGCTCGCCGGCCCGAGCCTCGGCGCCGACGAGAACTGCCCCCTCGACCTCGCCGCCGAGCAGAGTGGTTTCTCCGTGCTGGGCGAGGCCGCCGTCGCCGGCATGGCCGCCGCCGAGCTGGAGCAGCACGCGGCCTGGGTGGACAACGGGACGGTGGACATCCGGGAGACCGGGCGCCGTACCCCGCAGGCCGAGATCGAGGCGGAGGCCGAGCTGATCGGCGCGCTCGCCGCGACCGCGGCCCGGATCGGCCGGATCCCCGAGCGGCGCAGGCCGGAGCCGGTCGCCGGGTTCGTCCGGCCCGCGCCCGCGCTGTTCCTCCTCGACCTTGCCATGCCCCGGGACATCGACGCCGCCGCGCACCGGCTGGCCGGGGTGCGGCTGGTGGACATCGAGTCGCTGGCCGAGGCGTCGGCGGACGCCCCGATGGCCGCCGACGTGGACCAGGTCCGCCGTATCGTCTCCGACGAGGTGGCCGCGTTCGGCGCCGCGCAGCGGGCCGCGCACATCACGCCCACCGTGGTGGCGCTGCGGACCATGGCCGCCGACGTCGTCGCGGGCGAGATCGCCCGCCTCGACGGGCGCCTGCCCGACCTGGACGAACGCCAGCGCGGGGAGATCCGCCAGGCGGTGCACCGGGTCGTCGACAAGCTGCTGCACGCGCCGACCGTACGGGTCAAGCAACTCGCGGCCGAGCCCGGCGGCGCCGGGTACGCGGACGCGCTGCGGACCCTGTTCGACCTCGACCCGGAGACGGTGGCTGCCGTCTCCCGGGCCGTGGACAGCACGACCGAGAAGGACCGACCGGTATGAGTGACATTCCACTGCGACTGGGGACCAGGCGATCCAGACTCGCCATGGCCCAGTCCGGGCAAGTGGCCGAGGCCGTGAGCCAGGTGACCGGACGGCCCGTCGAGCTCGTCGAGATCACCACCTACGGCGACACCTCCCGCGAGCACCTGGCGCAGATCGGCGGCACGGGTGTCTTCGTGACCGCCCTGCGGGACGCGCTGCTGCGCGGCGAGGTCGACTTCGCGGTTCACTCGCTGAAGGACCTCCCGACCACCCAGCCGGCCGACCTGGTGCTGGCCGCCGTACCGGTGCGCGAGGACCCCCGGGACGTGATCGTCGCCCGGGACGCGCTGAAGTTCACCGACCTGCCGCGCGGGGCGCGCATCGGCACCGGTTCGCCGCGCCGTACGGCCCAGCTCAACGCGTACGCCCGCGCGCACGCGCTGGACATAGCGACCGTCCCGATCCGGGGGAACGTCGACACCCGGATCGGATACGTGCACGCCGGCGAGCTCGACGCCGTGGTGCTGGCCGCGGCCGGACTCAGCCGCATCGGCCGCATCGACGAGGTGACCGACTTCCTGTCGGTCGACACGGTTCTGCCCGCCCCCGGCCAGGGGGCACTGGCGATCGAGTGCGCCGCGGACAACGCGTCGCTGATCGCCGCGCTCGGGGAACTCGACGACCCGTTCACGCGGGTCGCCGTGACCGCCGAGCGATCACTGCTCGCCGCCCTGGAGGCCGGCTGCTCCGCCCCTGTGGGCGCGCTGGCCGACCTTCTGGCCGACGGGCAGATTGTCAAGGAAATGCGCCTGCGGGCAGTCGTCGGCACGACCGACGGCACCCGGACGGTGCAGTTGTCCACCACCGGTCCCGTGCCCGAGACATACGACCAGGCGACGGCGCTCGGTCGCGAACTCGCCTCCGAGATGCTTGCCCAGGGCGCGGCCGGTCTGATGGGGGAGCGAGCACAGTGAGCCCCACCAACCTTCCCGCCGGCCTCGATCACGGGCACGTCACCTTCCTGGGTGCCGGACCCGGGGATCCGGGACTGCTGACCTTGCGTGCCGTGGAGGCACTGTCCAGCGCGGACGTCCTGGTCGCCGAGCACGACGTGCTCGACGTGATCAGGAGCCACGCCAGGCAGGGCGTCTCCGTCGTGCCCACGAATCCGGATCCGTCGTCGGACCCGTATCCGGGCACAGGCGCGCCTCAACTCACGGTTGTTGACGGAGCGTCAACGACCGCTTCCCTCCCGCCCGCGCGGGATGCGGCTCATCTTGTCATGGAGGCCGCGCGGGGTGGCAGGCGGGTCGTCCGTGCGGTGTCCGGGGACCCGGGACTTGATACGTACGCGACCGAGGAAATGCTCGCCTGCGCCGCCGCCGGTGTGCCCTTCGAGGTCGTGCCCGGTGTTGCGGCGGCGGTGGGTGTGCCGGCGTACGCCGGTGTGCCGCTGAGGGACGCGCAGGGCGCGGACGTCCGCTTCGTGGACGCCCGTACCGCCTCCGACCGGTGCTGGACCGAGGTCGGTGCCTCGGACGGCACGGTCGTGGTCTCCACGACGCTCGACTCGGTGGCCGCGGCCGCCGGTGAGCTGGTGGCCGCCGGACGCAAGCCGGACACCCCGCTGACGGTCACCGTCGCCGGTACGACGACCCGGCAGCGCACCTGGACCGCCACCCTCGGCACCATCGCGCAGACGCTGAAGCAGGCGAAGGTGCTGCCCTCGCCGGACGGCGGCCGGCCGGTGATAGCCGTGGTCGGTGAGCGGTCCGCCGCCGCGCAGCGCGACCAGCTGTCGTGGTTCGAGTCCAAGCCGCTGTTCGGCTGGAAGGTGCTCGTGCCGCGGACGAAGGAACAGGCGGTGTCGCTCTCCGACCAGCTGCGGTCGTACGGGGCGGTGCCGCACGAGGTGCCGACGATCGCCGTCGAGCCGCCGCGCACGCCCCAGCAGATGGAGCGGGCGGTGAAGGGGCTCGTCACCGGACGGTACGAGTGGATCGCGTTCACCTCGGTCAACGCCGTCAAGGCGGTCCGGGAGAAGTTCGAGGAGTACGGGCTCGACGCGCGTGCCTTCGCGGGCATCAAGGTGGCCGCGGTCGGCGAGCAGACCGCCAAGGCGCTGGTCGCCTTCGGGGTGAAGCCGGACCTGGTGCCGAGCGGGGAGCAGTCGGCCGCCGGACTCCTCGAGGACTGGCCGCCGTACGACCCGGTGTTCGACCCGATCGACCGCGTCTTCCTGCCGCGCGCCGACATCGCCACCGAGACCCTGGTCGCCGGGCTGATCGAGCTGGGCTGGGAGGTGGACGACGTCACGGCGTACCGCACCGTGCGGGCGTCGCCGCCGCCGGCGGAGACCCGGGAGGCGATCAAGGGCGGCGGGTTCGACGCCGTGCTGTTCACGTCGTCCTCGACCGTGCGGAACCTGGTGGGTATCGCCGGCAAGCCGCACAACGTGACGGTCATCGCCTGCATCGGTCCCGCCACGGCCAAGACCGCCGAGGAGCACGGGCTGCGGGTGGACGTGATGGCTCCGGAGCCGTCCGTCGCCAAGCTGGCCGAGGCGCTCGCCGAGTTCGGGCTGCGCCGCCGGGCGAGTGCCCGCGAGGCCGGGGACCCGGTGACCCGCCCGAGCGAGCGGCGGCCGGGGGCGCGGCGACGGCGGACGACGACCTGACGCCGGGCGCGAGGTACGGGACACCAGGAAACGGGCGGGGGTGCGCTGGGTGGCGCGCCCCCGCCCTTTCCTGAATTCCGGCGGTCGTGTTTTCCCAAGCGAATTGCCGTCGCCCCGGCGGCCCACTACTTTAACTCGCAAGGAAACCGCTTGCTCGATTGAGCGTTCCCGTGATGTGCGGAAACGATTACTCATTGGTAAAACCCTTCGGTAACAGGGGAGTTGGGCCTCGCCTGTCCACTGGGAACGTTTTCGGCGGGAACGCAGGCAGACGTGAGGTGGAACCGTGGGCCGTCCCGAACGACCGGTGGATCCCGACGACGGGCCGGTACCGCGTTTCGCGAACGAACTGAGGGCGCTGCGCAGAGCGGCCGGTTCGCCGTCGTACCGGACGATGGCCAAGCACACCGGTCTGTCGGTGACCGCCCTGTCGCGGGCCGCGTCCGGGGAACGGCTGGCGTCGGCGGCGGTGGTGCGGGCCTACGCGCGGGCGTGCGGGGCCGATCCGGAGGAGTGGGAGCGCCGCTGGGAGGCCGTGGCCGAGGAGGCGCGCTCCCCGTCGGCGCGGGACGGCGACTCGCCGTACCAGGGACTCGCCCGGTTCGACTACGGCGACCGGGACCGTTTCTTCGGCCGGGAGCGGCTGGTCGAGGAGGCTCTGGAGCTGGCGGTGGAGCACCGGTTCGCGGTGCTGGTGGGCACCTCGGGCAGTGGCAAGTCCTCGCTGCTGCGAGCCGGGCTGCTGCCCCGCCTGGAGGCGCTCGCGCGGGAGCGAGGCAGCGGTGCGGAGCCCCGGGGAATGGAGTTCCGCGGTGTGGAGTTCCGGCTGATCACGCCTGGGCCCCGGCCCGCCGCCACCCACGACAGGTTTCTGGACCCGCCGCCGGACGGACCCGAACGGTTCGTGGTGGTGGACCAGTTCGAGGAGATCTTCACCCTGTGCCGGGACCGGGCCGACCGCTGGCGGTTCGTGGACCGGCTGCTCGCCGCCCGTGAACCCGGCGGCCGGCTGCGCGTGGTCGTCGCGGTGGGCGGCAGTTTCCACAGCCTGTGCACCGCGCACGCCGGCCTCGCGGAGGCGTTACGCACCACGGCGCTGACCGTGCGTCCGATGAACCGGGCCGAGTTGCAGGAAGCCGTCGTCCGGCCGGCCACGGCGGCCGGACTGCGGGTGGAACGCGAACTCACCGCCCGGATCATCGAGGAGGCCGCGGACCAGCCCGGCGCGCTGCCGATGCTGTCGCACGCCCTGCGGGAGACCTGGCGCCGACGGCGCAGCGGTGTCCTGACCCTGGCCGCGTACGAGGCGGCGGGCGGCATCCACGGAGCGATCGCCGCGGCGGCCGAGGAGGTCTACGGCGGCCTGACCGCCGCCCAGGCCGCCACCGCCCGCCGGTTGCTGCTGGCGCTGATCGAGCCGGGCGCAGGCACCGCGGACACCCGCCGCCCGCTCAGCCGCGCGGACCTGCGCGAGTGGCCCGACCCCGAGGTGCCCGAAGTCCTCCAGCGGCTCGCCCGCGCCCGGCTCGTCACCCTCGGCCAGGAGAGCGTCGAACTCGCCCACGAGGCCCTGATCACCCGCTGGCCCCGACTACAGGCGTGGATCGACGCCAACCGCGAACGGCTGGCCGAGCACCGCCGTCTCAGCGAGGCCGCCCGGATCTGGCAGGAACGCCGTTACGACTCCGGCAACCTCTACCGGGGCACCCAACTCACCGTCGCCGACGTGCTGTTCGGCCGCGGTGTCAGCGACCACGACCTCACCGGACGGGAACGCGCCTTCCTCAGCGCCTCCCGGGTCGCCCGCCGCATGGAAGGCTGGACGGCGGGCCGGACCCGCAGCCGGATGCGCGGGCTGGCCGCGGCCCTCACCGTGGTCCTCGTGGGCCTGCTCGTCGCCGGGCAGCTGGCCTGGCAGCGCGGCAACGCGGCCGATCTGGAGCACCTCCGCGCCGGCGCCCTGCAGGCCGCCGCCCTCGCCGGCCGGACCCAGTCCACCGACCCCCGCACCGCCGCCCTGCTCAGCGTCGCCGCCTGGCGGCTGGCCCCCTCCCCGGTCAGCCGCGCCGCCCTGCTCAGCGCGCTCGCCGAACCCGAGGACGACGTCTTCACCGGGCCGGTTCCCGGCGAGAGCGGCGGGGCCTTCCTCACGGACTCCGGCCGCACCCTGCTCGTGGCGGGCGCCGGCTCCTGGTCCACGTGGGACGTGACCGGGCACCGGCGCACCGGGTCCGGGACCCTGCCGGACGCCCAGGTGACGGCGGCCGACCCCACGGGCCGCACCGTGCTGCTGGCCGGGCCCGGCGGGCGGCGCCTGTGGCAGCTGCCCGGGGCCACCGGCCGACGCGTGCCGGTCGGTGGCCGGGTCCTCGGCTTCGGGGCGGACGGGCACAGTTACGTCGTCAGGGAAGCGGGGGCCGACCCCGGTGTGCGGCTGAGCGCGGCGGACGACGGCCGCACGCTCTTCCGGACGGCGGCGCGCGACGCGTATCCGGTGCCCTCGCCGGACCACCGGCTGGTGGCCGTCTGCCGTCCCGGTCGGCCGCCGGAGGTGTGGGACACCGCCCAGGGGGCCGTGCGGCACGGCGGCTGGCAGGGCGTGCGGACACCGGACTGCTCGTCCGGTGCCGTCGCTCTGGGCGCCGGCGGCACCCGGCTCGCCGCGGCCTCCGGCACCGGCGTGGGCGTCTGGGACACCACCACCGGGCGCCGGCTCGCCGACCTCACCGGGCCGGGCGTCCGGCACCTCGCCTTCACCGCGGACGGGGCGTCGCTGGCGGCGGCCGGGCCGGACGGGGTGACGGTATGGCGGATCTCGGCACCGGGGATCCCGGTGCTGCGCCAGCCGGTGCCCGGCGGCCCCGTCACGGACCTCGCCTGGGACGTGGACGGCTCGGTCCTGCGCTGTCTGGCGGGCAGCACCGTACACACCCTCGACCTGTCCGGCGCACTGACCGCCCGGTGGCGGACCCGGCCCCTCGACGCCGTACTGCTCAGCCCGGACGGCCGGTTGCTGGCAGCCGTGGAGCGGACGGCGACGGGGTACCGGCTGCGCCTGGTGCGAACCCGTACGGGCCGCACGGTCGCCGAACTCCCCTTCTCCACCAGCTCCCTCGCTTCCTCCCGCGTCCTGCTGGCCTTCAGCCCGGACAGCCGGGCCATCGCCTACGGGGCGGTCGCTGCGGCGAGGCTCGCACCGAGCGGTCCGGCGACGGACGGTGCGGCGGCGGACGGTGCGGCGGCGGGGAGTGCGGCGAGTGGGGCCGTCCCTTCGGCCGGGGCGAGCGGTGCGCTGAGCGGGGTCGGGTCGGTGGGGGGTGCACCTACGGCCGGGGCGGGCCGGTCCCTGCCGACCGCCGGGGCGGGCGGTGCCGTGCCCGTCGCTCGGTTCACGGTGCGGGACACCTCGTCCGCCGCCCATGCGGGGACCTCCTTCGACGTCACTGGGCCCGCCACCGCCACGGCCCGCGCCATCGCCCTCACCCCGAAGGGCCGGCGACTGCTGGTCGGCTGGGCCGAGCCCGCAGGCACGATCGTCCCGCAGATGTGGGACACCGCCCGCCGGACCCGGGCGGCCGGCCGGGACGTGGGTGAGGCGGCGGTGCGGGCGGCCATGTCCTCCGGGTTCTCCGGCCGGACCGCCGTACCGCCGGACGGCCCGAACCCCCGCGCACCGCTCACCGAGGGACGCGGCACCTACGACCTCGCGCTCAGCCGCGACGGCAGGTATCTCGCGACGGGCGGGGCCTTCGGCACGGTCACCGTGTCGGACACCGGCAGGGCCGACGGTCCCGTGGCGGTGATCCCCGGACCCCCCGCCACCACCGGCTGCGCCCCCTGCACGCGGATCACCGCCCTCGCCTTCAGCCGGGACGCGACCACCCTCGCCGTGGCCTACGGCTCCGGCGCCCTGCGCCTGTGGGACCTCACCCTGGACCGGCTCCTGGGCGGCAGCCCCACCACCCCTGGCGATGTGATCGACTCCCTGGCGTTCGGACCCGACGGTTACCTCTACGCCGCCGGCCCGCATGTGTCCGTCCAGGCCTACGCCATCGGCCCCGCCCAGGTCGCCGCCCGGCTGTGCGCCCGTGCCCGCGGGACCCTGACCGTCGCGGAATGGCGGCGCTACCTTCCCGACGTGCCCTACCGGCGGGTCTGCGAGGGACCTGGTCCGGACGACGGATCCCCGCGGCCCGCGGCCGACGCGGGCGCCGGTACGGCCACCGTGCTCGCCGAGCCGACCCGGAAGCCCCCCGCGGCGACCGCGTCCCCGGCAGCCGCCGCCACCCGGACGCCCTCCCCGCTCCCCGACCCCCGCCCCTGGTCGTCACACGGCCGGGGCCGACACCTCCCGAACCCCCACCGGACGGCAGCCGGCCCGTCGACCGCCGGCCGGTCACGCGAGCGCGGACCGCGCGGCCACCGCAGCGACGACCGCCCTGCCGGTCACGGCCCGCCCGGCGCCCGGACGGACGCTGACCGACCCGGCGGCCACCGGGCGAGCGGCGGCTGACTTCACGACGGGGCACGGCGCCGTGGGCCGCGTTGCGGTCGAGCGGACGTCGACCGTCCGGGCGGGGCCGAACGGGAGGGAGCCGTCTCTTCGGTGGGCCCGGCGGGCAGTGGGTCGGCGGTCGGGCGGGTGCTGACCGGTGTGGCGGTGCCGGGTGGGTTCGTGTCTGGTTTGTCGGTTGCGGGCGGGTGGGGGCGGTCTGTCGTGGCGTACCCGGCGGTAGGGTCTCCGGTCGCGTTGTTTACCCCTCTGACCTGGGTTGATCAACAATTCCGCCGCTCCCACAGTGGTTGCCGGACGGTCCGCTCCGCCGCCGGTGACCTCCCCCCGGTGCGGCGGCGGAGCGGTCGCCGGGCCGGCCCTCACACCCCCGAGGGCCGGCCAGAGAAAGACACGCACGTGCAATTCCCCGACCGTGTCAGCCGCGGTTCTCCCCGCAGGGGGAAGCCGGCACCCACTGGAGTACTCGATGCGATTCCCGCTCCGCACCACCGCCCCCTCCCGCCGGCCGTCCCGCCGCCTCGCCCGCAGCGGAGGCGCCGTCGCCGCACTCGCCCTCGGTGCCTCCCTCATGGCGGTCCCCCAGTCGTACGCCGCCAGCTCGCCCACCACCAGGGAGCTCCTCGACGCCTGCAGCTGGGCCGACCTGTGCGAGTTCCACCCGCAGAGCTACTCGACGTACACCGGCCCCAACCACCAGGTCGGCTCCACGGCGTACAACTGCGCCAGTCAGACCAACCAGCACCGCATCGACTGGTCCGACACGACCGCCTCCACCAACTCGGTCGGAGTGTCGATCACGGCGACCGCGAAGTTCTGGGAGGTCTACGAGGTCTCCGTCGAGACCAGTTACCGGCACGACTGGACCACCTCGCACACCGACACCGAGAGCGACACCGTCAACATCCCGGCCGGCTACAAGGGCTGGATCGAGCGCGGCACCGCCAAGCAGAAGGCCACCGGCTGGTACGAGATCCACTTCGGCAAGCGCTACTACGGCCACTACATCTGGTACGTCAACGACTACGTGTCGACCGGGTTCAACAACGACAACCCCAAGGCCGGCTACGTCAACTTCAAGGACGCCAGGATGACCTCCGGCGAGCGCGCCGCGCACTGCTGAACCCCCACAGGACAGCGGGCGGCCCCGCGTGGGCCGTGAGCCGTGCCGGGTCGCCCGCACCAAGCGAGAGGTCGTTCCGTGAAGCCAGACGATCCGGTCCGGCGCCGACGCCCGCGTGCCGTCGTCGCGGCCGTCCTGTGCTCGCTGCTGTTCCTGGCGGGCTGCGGCGGCGCGCCGAACGCGGACGGCCCGACCGCCTACGCCGACGGCGAGGGCCCGACGGTGATCGGCACCGACGGTTCGGCCGAGAGCCGGGTCGTGGCGGCCCTGTACGAGGAGCTCCTCGCCGACGCGGGGGTGCGGGTGCGCAGGGCGGGCACCCGTTACGCCTCGCCCGCCGACACCGCGCGGGCGGTGGTCGCGGGCCGCCTGGGCCTGGCCCCCGCCTACGAGAGCACGATGCTGCGCGCCCTGCCCGGGGGTCAGACCGTCGCCGGCAACATGGCGGCGACCCTGAGCACGGCCCTGCCCCCGGGCGTCGTCGCCCTCCCGCCGGCCGAGGCGGAGAACGGAGTCGTCCTCGCCGTCACCCGGGCCACCGCCCACCGGTACGGCCTGCGCACCCTCGCGGACCTGGGCAGAGCCGACGTCCGCGGGGGCCGCCGCACCCTCGGCGGCCCCGCCGCCCACGATCCCGACGCCCCATCGGCCGCCGCGCTGGAGAAGGCGTACGGCGTCCGGCTCACCGAGGCCGGTACCTCGGCCACCGCCGACGTCCTGGTCCTGCGCGGCACCGACCCCGCGATCCCCGGGGACGGCCTGGTCGTGCTGACCGACCCCGAGAGCACCGTGCCCCCGGAGCACGTCTTCCCGCTCATCGGCGCCCCGTACGCGGGCCTGTCCGCACGCAAGGCCCTGGCCCGTCTCAACTCCCGGCTCACCACGGTCCGGCTGGCGGCCCTGGCCGCATCCGTCGAATCCGGCGCCTCGCCGTCGCAGACGGCGCGGAAGTGGCTGCGGTCCAACGGCCTGGCCGACTGACGCCCCTCCCCTCCCCCGGAAAGGCACGAACGACATGGGTAACATCCGCCGAAAGCTCACCGTCGCCGCGCTCGCCGTGGCCTCCGCCGTCGGCGTCCTCGCCACGCCGGTGACCGCGAGCGCCGCCGACGCCAGCGTCCAGCTCAGGGTCTGCAACGACAACGGCGCGGCCCTGAGGTTCTACCTCGTCGGCTACAACGACCACGGCGACTGGGTGGGCTCCCGGTTCTGGGACGTCCCGGCCAACGCCTGCAGCACGGCCGCGGACTACTGGTGGCGGACCGACCGGTCCGTCGAGTTCCACTACGTCCGCCCGCCGGCCGGCTGGTCCTGGCACCAGGTGTACGTGCCGAAGGGGCACGACGGCAGCACCTGGACGTTCCACCAGTCGTAGGCACGGCCGTTCACCGACCGCTCAGGGCCCGGCGCACCCACCGGGCCCTGAGCCGTGCCCCGGGGTCAGGCCGGGTCGTGGTCGAGGACCTTCTTCAGGTCCGTGACCGTCGTGGGGATCTCGCGGTCGAAGGCGAGGCCGTCCAGGCCCTCGTCCGTGACCACCGCGAGCAGGGCCCGGTCGCCGACCGCGGTGACGACGACATGGCCCGCGCCGCACTGGGCCGTGACCTGGCGCAGGGCGCCGGTGTGGGCCTGGTCGGCCAGGCGGTGACCGAGGGAGAGGGCGGCGGAGGCCACCGCGGCCATGGACTCGGGATGCGTCCTGTCGGCGTCACTGGCCACCACCAGCCCGTCGACGGTGGCCAGGATGGTCTCGGACACGCCCATCACCCGGTCGCGCAACGAGACGAGGATGTCCTGGACGGGGTCGTCCATGATGGCTTCTTCCTGTGGTGCGTGGGCCGTTGCCCCGGAACTAGCGCTTGCGGCGGGGGAGCGGGGTCGCCGACGGTCGCGGTTCTGCCGCCGAGGTGTGGGGTGGGGTGCGCGGGGCCGTGCTGGGCCGGACGGCGGCGGCGGCCGCCGGGGGCTGGAGGAGGCCGAGGGCCAGGAGGTCGCGGAGGTCCAGCATGACCGCGAACAGGCCGCGGCCGAGGGCGAAGGCGATGTCCCGAGGGGTGCGCCGGCCGTCGGCCGCGGTCAGGACGGCCCGGTGGCGGGGGGAGAGGCGGGCGATGCGCGCCGGGTCGCCGGCTGCCGGGGCCGGTGCCAGGCGGTCACGGGCGAAGCGGGCGGTGGCGCCGCGTTCGTTCGCGAGCAGCCGGATGCGGCGGGACGTCTCGGCGACCATGCGGGCGGGCGGTACCGCCGTGCCCGTGTCGAGGTGGGGGCGGGGTTCGGCCGCCTCCCAGCCCTCCGGCCGGGTCAGGGCCAGCGCGAAGGCCGCGTCGAAGAGGGCGGCCTGGCCGGTGATCTCCAGTTCCGCGGCGCCGAGAAGCCCCTGGGCGACCAGTTCGCGGGCCAGGTGGGCGGGGTCGGTGCCGGTGGCCCGGACGGCCGTCCAGTCCTCCTCGGCGATCCGGCGGGACTTGAGGAGGAGGACCTCGATGCCCGGGGCGGCCGGCGTCTCCATGGCCACGACCAGGCCGTCGCGGACGTGGATGACCCCGCCGGGGCTCCCCGCGACGAGCACGGTGGCGGAACCCTTCCGCGTGTGCAGGGCGGCCAGGAACGCGGGGACGTTGCGGGCCGGTGCCGTCTCCGCGGTCATACGAGCAGCCGGCCCGTGTGCTCGGCGAGGTCGCGCAGCACCCAGGTGATGTTCGTACGGTCCCGGTCCACCAGGGCGAAGAGCAGGAGCGGGTCGCCGCCCCGGCGGTCGACCACGGTGGTCACGTGGTGCTGGGTGGCGGTGGTGACGACGATGCTCTCCAACTCGCCGCTCGCGCCCGCCTGGTCGAGGTGCGTGATCGCCAAGTGGGCGGTGGCCTGGGCGTCCTGGGCCGCGAGGGTGGCGCCCTCGGCGCCGTGCTCGGCGTAGGCGAGGCCGGTGACGCCGTCCAGGAGGGCGGCCGCGGTCACCCCGGGCGTCCCCGCGACGTCGCGCAGGACGGAGTCGAGCGAAGCCATGAGTTCCCCCTCCTGAGGCTCGTTCCGCACAGTACTTTATTGCCAACTCTTGCAACACCGGCCAAAGATGATGCTTATTCAGACTCGGAAAGGTCGAGGAGCAACCTGGTCCGGACCTGTTGCGTCCGAGTCGACCCACGTACGGAAGATCGAGGGCACCAGCGTGAACATCGAGACAACGCTCAAGGAAGCCATGAGCATCGACGGCGCCCTCGGGGTCGCCCTCGTCGACTACGAAAGCGGCATGTCCCTCGGATCGCTGGGCGGCGGTCCGCACCTGGACCTGGAGCTGGCGGCGGCCGGGAACACCGAGGTGGTCAGGTCCAAGAAGCGCACCCTGAAGTCCATCGGCCTGGACGACGAGATCGAGGACATCCTGATCACGCTCAGCGGCCAGTACCACCTGATCCGCCCGCTGCCCAAGGCCGGCGGCTCGCTCTTCCTCTACCTCGCCCTGGACCGCGGCCGCAGCAACCTCGCCCTGGCCCGGCACGGCCTCAAGAAGCTGGAAGCCGAGCTGGAGATCTGAGCCTGCCGGCCGCCGGGGGCGCCGACGGGGCGTCGGCAAAGGTCCGCGTGGTGCGGGCGTAGCGTAGAGGGCATGACGAAGTACGGCTCTTTTCCCGGTTCGCGTCCCCGGCGGCTGCGGACCAGCCCCGTCATGCGGCGCATGGTCGCCGAGACCCGGCTGCACCCCGCGGACTTCATCCTCCCGGCGTTCGTCCGGGAGGGCGTGAGCGAGCCCGTGCCGATCGCCGCCATGCCCGGCGTCGTACAGCACACCCGGGACACCCTGAAGAAGGCGGCCGCGGAGGCCGTCGAGGCGGGGATCTCCGGGATCATGCTGTTCGGCGTGCCGGAGGAGGCCAAGAAGGACGCCCTCGGCACGCCCGGCACCGATCCGGACGGGATCCTCCAGGTCGCGCTGCGCGACGTGCGGGCCGAGGTCGGGGACGACCTGCTCGTGATGTCCGACCTGTGCCTCGACGAGACCACCGACCACGGGCACTGCGGAGTCCTGGACGCCGAGGGCCGCGTCGACAACGACGCCACCCTGGAGCGGTACGCCGAGATGGCCCAGGTGCAGGCCGACGCGGGCGCCCATGTCGTCGGGCCCAGCGGCATGATGGACGGGCAGATCGGCGTCGTCCGCGACGCGCTCGACCAGATCGGCCGCGAGGACGTCGCCATCCTCGCCTACACCGCGAAGTACGCCTCCGCCTTCTACGGCCCGTTCCGCGAGGCCGTCGGCTCCTCGTTGAAGGGCGACCGCAAGACCTACCAGCAGGACCCCGCCAACGTGCGGGAGTCCCTGCGGGAACTGGCCCTGGACCTCGAGGAGGGCGCCGACATGGTGATGGTCAAGCCGGCCGGCCCCTACCTGGACATCCTCGCGCGGGTGGCCGACTCCGTGGACGTGCCGGTCGCCGCCTACCAGATCTCCGGCGAGTACTCGATGGTCGAGGCCGCCGCCGAGAAGGGCTGGATCGACCGCGAGCGGGCCATCCTGGAGACCCTGACGGGCATCAGGCGGGCCGGGGCGCAGAACATCCTCACCTACTGGGCGGTGGAGGCCGCGCGGCTGCTGCGCTGAGCGGGCCGCCCTCGCTTCTCCCGGGCGGGCGCGATCAAGTCGCTTTCGGAGTCGGGTTGTTGACGAGCGATTGTCGACCGGCCAGGACGCAGGTGCGACGGGTCACGGGTGGGGCGGGGCCGCGAGTTCGGCGGGGTGTGAGCGGGGGCGGGAGCCGGTGTCGGCGGACCAGCGGGCTCTGGTGCCGGTGCGACCGGAGTGGGCGGTGCCGGTCGGGGCGCCGGGGTGGACGAGGGAGGCGGCGGACGGGCCTTCGTCGCGTACGCCCTGTCCGTCGCGGCAGCCGGTGAGGGTGCTCGCGGCGACCAGCACCAGGACGGCCGCCGCGAGGAGACGGCGGCCGCGGGCCGGGGCAGAGTGCGTGGCGGACATGCGGAAGCTCCCTTGACGTTCTCGGCGTGGTCGGCGGTCCTGAAGCATCCTCAGCCTGTGCTGCGGCCCGCCCGCATCACCAGACTTCGCGGGCGATTCGGGACGCCCGTACCCGGCCCACCTCGCTGACCTGCCACGTTCCCGGCACCTGGGACGGCGGTCCGGGACGTCCGCATCGCGGAATCACAGGTGTAGACGACACGTACCTCTCTACGCTCCCGCCAGGACGAGGATCAAGACGAGGACCAGCCAAGGAGCCGCCCATGACCGTCACGCCCGCCCCCGCCCCCGCCGCGCAGCCCCCGCTCGCGGCCCGCAGCCGCCGCGTCGGCGGTTCACCCGTGCGGGACATCCTGGCCGTGACCGCACGCCCCGAGGTCATCAACTTCGCGGGCGGCCTGCCCGCCCCGGAACTGTTCGACCGGGAGGGCATAGCGGCCGTCTTCCGCGCGGTCCTGGAGGAGACTCCGGAACGGGCGTTGCAGTACTCCACCACGGAGGGCGAGCCCATGCTGCGCGCCGGACTGGCCGCCCGCCTCAGCGCGCAAGGGCTCCCCACCGACGCCGACGACCTGCTGATCACCACCGGTTCCCAGCAGGCCCTCTCCCTGCTGGCGACCGCGCTCGTCGACCCCGGGGACACCGTCCTGGTCGAAAGCCCCTGCTACCTGGCGGCACTTCAGGTGTTCGGACTGGCCGGCGCGCGCGTGCTGCCCGTCCCCTGCGACGCCGACGCGTCGACCCCGCCGCCCTGGCCGAACTGATCCGCACCGAGCGGCCCAAACTCCTCTACCTCGTCCCCACCTTCCAGAACCCCACCGGCCGCACCATGCCCGCCGCCCGCCGCGCCGACCTCGCCGAGACGGCCGCCCGGCACGGCCTGTGGATCGTCGAGGACGACCCCTACGGCGAACTGCGCTACGACGGCGAGCGCGTCCCCTGGATCGCGTCCCGGCCCGGCGCCGAGGACCGTACGGTCCTGCTCGGCTCCTTCTCCAAGGTCATGGCCCCCGGTCTGCGCCTCGGCTGGCTGCGCGCCCCCGACACGCTGCGCCGCGCCTGCGCCGTCGCCAAGCAGGCGGCCGACCTGCACACCCCGACCCTCAACCAACTGGCCGCCGCCCGCTACCTGGACGTCCTGGACGGCCACGTCGCCAAGGTCCGCGCGGTGTACGGCGAACGCCGGGACGCCATGCTCGCCGGCCTCCCCGACGCCCTCCCGGCCGGCTCCGTCTGGACCCGGCCCGAGGGCGGCATGTTCCTCTGGGCCCGGCTCCCGGAGCCGTACGACACCACCGCCCTGCTGCGGCGCGCGGTCGACCACCTGGTGGCCTACGTCCCCGGCGAACCCTTCTACGCCGCCGACCCCGACCGCGCCACCCTGCGCCTGTGCTTCGTGACGCAGACTCCGGAGGAGATCGGGGAGGGCCTGCGCCGACTGGCCGGGGCCCTCAGGGGCTAGCGGGGCCGGTCAGTCCCACCAGAAGTGCCAGTACCGCTCGCCGACCAGCTGCTCGGCGTACGACGAGAGGGTGTCGTCGTCGCCGGGCAGCACGGTGTAGGGGCAGAACGCGAAGTGCTCGGCGGCGATCGCCTCCGCCGTGTCCAGGTCGGTGGGCGGGGCGGCGACGGAGACGGCGAGGTGGTCCAGGCCGAGGGCCACCACCCGTATCCCGAACCGCTCCTCCCAGGAACGCAGCACCGAGCACAACCGGGCCACGTCCTCCTCGAAGTTCACCGGCCCGCTCCAGCCGATCGCCGCCGGTATGTCCGCGCTGCGCCGCGCCGACACCAGCGCCAGGTGCGGCTCCTTGAGCCAGGGCCGCCCCTGGCTGAGCGCGTCCGCGACCTCGGCGGCCCGTGTGTCCGGGTCGGCGACCAGTGCGGTGGCGGGGGCAAGACCCGGCCACTCCTCGCCCTCCGGCGGGTCCTCCTCCCAGGAGTCCTCCAGCACGTCCTCGGCGTCGTGGTCCCCGGGGTACGACGTCTCGCCGGGCGCGAAGTCCCAGTCGTCCAGCTCGGACACGTCGACCAGGACCGGCAGCAGGCCCGCCCGCCCGGCCTGCGCACCCAGCGCCGTCCAGGTGCCGGGCCCCGCGGGCTGACCCGCGTACCACAACAGGGGTTCGTGCCAGGGCCCGCAGAGCGTCGCGTCGATCAGTCTCCCGGGCGGGAGCCGCAACCCCAGGGACCGACCACTCGGATCGGTCGCCAGCTTGGGCAGCGGGTTGGGAAGAGTCGCCATGGCAGTGAACTGTAGAGCCGCCCACTGACAACGCCGCCCGGCAAGGTCACTTGAGGGACGCGGTGAAGGCGGCCCAGGGGGCGGGGCCGAGCGCGAGGGCCGGGGCGCCGGGGGAGGGGTCGTTCTTGGAGTCACGGACGTGGACGACGTGGGGGCAGGCGGCGACTTCGACGCACGCGCCGCCCTCGCTGCCGCTGTAGCTCGACTTCCGCCAGGCGAGGGCGACTTCGATGCACTGGCCGCCTTCGCTGCCGCTGTAGCTCGACTTGAACCACTGAAGTGCCTCGGTGCTCATTGCTCTCCTAGCAAGCGGTCAAGCAGGCCCATCGAGTCCTGGGTTGTCAGGGCCTGGGTCCGCAGCATCGCATACTTGCGCGCCAGCCTGGAGACCTCGTCCGGGTCGGATACCCACTGACTGCCACGCTGGGACTCGGCGTACGCGAGGTGCTGGTGGTCCGGGGTTTCGAGGAGGGTGAAGGGCCCGTCGACCCCGGCGTGGTAGGGGCTGCTCAGAAGCAGGAACTGCAAGGACACGCAGGGAAGTTCGGCGACCTCGCGCAGATGGCGGAGCTGGGCCGTGCGCACCTGCGGTCCACCGAGTGTCATCAGCAGCACCGGTTCCCAGACGACGAAGCTCAGCGTCGGCGCGTTCCTGCGGTGCAGGATCTCCTGGCGCTCAAGCCGGGCAGCCGTCCGCGTCTCGACCTCGTCCCCGTCGTAGGCGGGCACGCGATTGCGCAGGACGGCCCGCACATAGGCCTCGGTCTGGAGCAGCCCGGGGAGGACCGCGTTGTCGTACCAGGACAGGGCGATCGCCTCGCGTTCGTGCTCCATGTAGACCTCGGCCCACATCGGGAACTGGTCGACGTCCGGCAGGTTGGCCACCCCCGCCGTCAACACGCCCTTGGTGTCCAGCACTTCGTCCAGCCGGGCCGCCGTGTCCGGTTTCAGTGCCCGTCGGCCCTGTTCGATGGACGCGATCGTCTGGTCGTCGAGGCCGACCCGGAGGCCCAGCTCGGTCTGGGTCAGACCGGCCGCCCGGCGGGCCGTGCCCAGCTGCTTGCCGAGCATCTTCAACGACGTCTGGTTCTTCGGCCGCGGCGGCTTCTTCGCGCTCATGTCGGTCTCAATCCCCTGGGGCACGCGTACGTCACCGGCACGGAGCCGTACAAAAATTCCGTACGGGTCTACTCCCTGCACCAGACTAGTGACTCTGAGCGACATTCGTCCCGTGAACGACCGAAACGAACTCCTCTACCCCCGGGAACAGTTCTACGCCCGGGAGCGCCGATCCGTGCCCGCCGCCAGGCGGTTCGCCGCGCAGTCGCTCAGGTGCTGGGGTCTGGCGGACTGGGCCCGCGCCGCCGACATGTCGCTGTGCGTGAGCGAGTTGGCCACGAATGCCCTCCTGCACGGGGTGCCGCCCGGCCGTGGCTTCCTGCTGCGGCTGCGGTACGACGGCGAGGTCCTCCGTGTGGAGGTGCACGACAGCGGACCGGGCTTGCCGACGCCCACCGAGCCGTCGGACGACGCGGACGAGGGCGGCCGCGGGCTGCTGCTGGTCGGGGCCCTCGCCGACAAGTGGGGGGTGGCGGAGCGGGAGCTCGGCAAGGTGGCGTGGGCCGAGTTCGAGGCCGCGCGTGAGGCGGCGGACGGCAATCTCTCGGCCTTCGTCGCCCGGGCCATAAGGGATCAGTTGTCGACAGACGCGATGGCGCTCTACGTCGAGGACAGCGCCCGTATCGGAGACGACCTGGACGACCTGTACAGCGCGGCGGAGGACGACCTGTGCGGCAACTGAAGCGTGGCCAGGGGTGGACCGGCCACGTGGCCGAGCTGCACCCCGGCGCGGTCCTCTGCGCGCTGCTCGACACGTCGGGAGAGCGGAGGGAATCGCTGGTGACGGTGCGGGTGACGGCTCCGCTCAGAGGAGTGGTCCTCGCCCCCGATCTCTACAACTTCCGGCTGGGGCGGTTCGAGCAGGGGAAATACCACGGGGACGTTCCCGGCGAGCAGATGGAACGTGTGGACGTCGCGTTGCGGGCGGTGCTCAGTCTCTGACGGATGCCACCGCGACCAGTTGGTCGGCCCGGCACCTGGTGGCGCACGCCTCATGGAAGGAACTTCACCTCTGGGAAGGCCGCGCTCGGGCCGTCGAGGAGATGCCTCCCGCGGTGGCGCAGGTGCAGGTCGAAGAAGGCCGGCGGATAGGCCTGTTGGATCCGTACCGACCGGACCGGGTCGAGGGTGCCGATCCAGTCCTGGATCTGCTGGTCGGTCATGCAGAGGATCTTGCCCGCCTGCGGGATCAGCGTCGCGTTGTCGCCGTATGAGTTGTGGACGGCCCCGTCGGCCTGGATGTCGAGCCGCCAGCCGCGAAGGTGCGTCCAGAACTCGGCGACGTCCGGCATGGCGGCCCGGGTGAACACGGCGGTCATCATCATGAACGGCCGGTCCAGATCGGTGGTGATGGTCGGCTGCATCGGGCCGTCGATGCTGAGTCCGGCTCGGACGCGCCGGTCGGCGAGCATGGTGAGTGCGGTGGCGGTGCCACCCTTCGACCAGCCGAACGCGCCGATGCGCCGGGGGTCGAGGGCGCCGAGCAAACCCTGGGGCAGTGGCTTGTCGTCGACGTCGGGGTTGCGGCCGGCTGCGACCCCCTCCACGCAGTCGAGCAGGAACCGGAGGTCCGCCGCGAAGTCCCTCGGGAACATCGGGACGTCGCCCGGGGTGACCACTTGGCCGTCGGGGAACTCGGTGAACGTGTCGTAGGTGTGGTCGACGGTGACCACCACATACCCGTGGCTGGCGAGTTCCTGGACCATGACGGTGTGGTCGCCGCGGTGGCTGCCCGAACCGTGCGAGTACACGATGACGGGCAGGCGGTGGCCCATGCGATGCACGGGAGCACCCACGTGCCCGGCGGTGAGTGGGCCGATGGCGGGGTCGAGGGGGAAGCCGGAGTCTGTCAGGAACGCCCGTAACGCGCCCTCGGTCATCCAGGGGGCGCGCGGCAGGTCCACCGCCCTGCGGGCGGGGTACCAGACGCTGGCCATCAACTCGCGGTGACGCCCCGGGCCGGCCACGGGATCCGGGCGTGAGGTGTCGACGAGGTGGAGCGGCACCGTGCCCACCGGATGAGGCCCGGTGGGCGGAGGCAGGGTGAGTCGCGCCGGGCCGGAGGCGGTCGGAGCCGCCCACGCGTGGGACGCGAGGCCGAGCGGCACGGCCGTCCCGATTCCAGCGGTCAGCGCCGCCCGGAGCATGCGCCGGCGCGTCATTGGTGGTCGGCTGTTGGACGCCGTGATGGTCATGAATCCTCCCGAGTCCGGGTTTCTGGCGTGTCAGCCGTTGCGGGCGGTCTCTGGGCCGGTGACGCGTCTGAGCAGGGGGAGAGTCGAGGCGATGATGCCCAGCGAGGCGACGAGGCCGAGAGTGACGAGTGCGTAGTACGCCGCGCCCGGGGACACCAGGTCGTAGCGCATCTGCGATTTCAGGAACAGGGCAGAGGCGGCGAAGGCCGTACCGATCGAGATCGCGGCCACGGCCAGCAGTGGCAGTGTGCTCTCCAGGCCGATCACCCGTTGCAGCACTCCCAGCGGCGCACCGGTGAGCCGCAGCAGTGCGAACGGGCGTCGGCGATCCGACAGGCCCGCCACCACGCTCACCGCCAGGCTGCAGCCTGCGATCGGCAGGGTGGTCAGCAGCACCACGTCGGCCAGTTGCCGCCAACCGGCCAGCTCTTGCTGCAAGTCGGTGCCCCAGTCGCCCACTGTTTGGGCCTGGTGGTGCGGATAGGCGGTGGTGAGCAGCGTCCGTACGCGTTCCATGGCGGCTGTCGACCCGTCGGTGGCCACGTAGACCAGTTGTACGGGCAGCTTGGCGACGGCTGCGGTGCTGATCGCGGCGGCGGGCCACGGCAAGCTCGGATGCGATTGCAGGCTGACGAACGCGTAGAAGTCGACGGCCGTGACGCTCGCTCCGGCCGGGCAGCGGCCCACCATGGGAGTCCCCGCCAGGTCGGAGCAGGTCACCAGGGCCGGCGCCTCCGGGGGCGGATCGCCTGGGTGGACTGTCCGGTGCACCACCTTGCCCACACCGTCGGGGTTCGCGTGGACGACGGCTACCCCCCGCACGCCCGGGATCGCCCGTACCTCGGTGAGCAGCCGTGTCGGAATGGCCCCGGCCAGCGGCGCCTCACCATCACCGCCGGCCTCCACCACCGTCCGGGTCTGCCGGTCGCCGCCCAGCGTGCCGCGGTAGTCGTTGATGGTGCCGATGATGCTGACGGTCGCGGTGGTCACGAACAGGGCCAGGACGAGGCCGCTGACCGCGCGGAAGCCGGCCTTCGGGTCGTCGGCGAGCCGGCGCACCGCGATCAGGGCGGCCGGGCGTCGGGTGCGCCGGGCGACGACCCGGGCAGCGGTCATGGTCAGCCACGGCCCGGCGATCACCAGGCCCAGCATCACCACCAGGAAGCCGGGGAGGTAGGCCGCCGTCTGGCCGTTCCCGGTCGCCGGGCGACGGCCGACGAAGACGAAGTACGCCAGTTCGGCCAGGCCGGCCAGCAGCGGGATCAGCCGCCAGGCACGTGGCGGGCGCGGGGTCACCCGGCGGGTCACGCCGAGCGGGGAGATGGTGACCCGGCGCAGGGCGAGGCGTGCCGCGATCGCCGCCGCCACCGGCACGCCGACGATGACGCCGAGGACCTGCGGGGCGCTGAGCGTCAGATCCGAAAGGAAGAACCGCTGCTGCCCGGTGAGCGGAAGGGTGGCGACCAGCGGGCGCAGCGCGGCATAGAGCCCGAAGCCGACAACCGTCCCGGCGGCCGCCGCCAGCGCGGACTCCACCGCCGAGAGCAGCGACACCTGCCGGGGAGTGGCGCCGACCAGCCGCATCGCCGCGTACCGCTGTTCGCGCGTGGCGGCGGACAGCCGGGTCGCGGTGGCGATGAAGATGAGTACCGGGAAGATCAGTGCCCCGGCCACCACGGAGGAGATGAGGGTCAGTGCGTCGCCGCGCACCGCGTTGTCCCAGCACGCGTTGTCACAGGGGGATGGCCGGCTGGTGGCGATGGTGGTGACCGCTCTCGCTCCTGGTGCGCCCTTGATCTGGGCGGGGGTTCGGCCGATGACGGCGATGAGTGAGTCCGGGGAGGCCAGAGCGGCGTCGCCGATCGTGCCGGTGAGCCGGCCGGGGAAGCGGTCGCCCAGCTGGTCGGCCGGGGTGGCGCGGATCAGCTTGGCCAGCGCGGGTGAGGCGTAGTACTCGCCCGGCGCCGGCAGGCGCGTCAGGCCGGGCGGGACGGGCGAGGTCGAGCCGGTCGCGGCGACGTCGACCTCGGTGAGGGACTTCCCGTCGTAGTAGTCGCCGTGCGGCCACCACCACAGGGAGTCCGTCGAGGCCCGCTCGGTACGGCTCGCGGCGCCGGTGTCGAGCCACACCTGCCGCTGGTTCGTCCGCTCGACGGCGTTCATGCTGGCGAAGGTCGACAGCAACAGCCCGACGCCGATGGCGACCGCGGCGGCGATCATGGCCAGCCGGGCGAGCGCCTCTCGGCCGCCACTGACCGCGAGGCGGAGGGCGAAGGCGATCACGAGGCCATCCGTCCGGTCGTGAGCAGGCTGGCCCTGCCGTCCCGGACCATGGCCTTCTGGTCGGCGTACGCGGCGACCCGGGGTTCGTGGGTCACCAGGACGACGGCGGTGCCCTCCTCGTGGGCCGCGTCCACCATCAGCTCCATCACCTGCTCGCCGGTCAGGGAGTCCAGCGCCCCGGTCGGCTCGTCGGCGAAGAGCACCTTGGGCCGGGCCACCAGGCCGCGGGCCAGCGCCACCCGCTGCGCCTGACCTCCCGACAACTCCCCGGAGCGGCGCCGCTCCAGGCCGTCCAGGCCCAGCCGGGCGAACCAGGGCCGGGCCTCGGCGAGGGCAGCCGCCCGGCGCTGGCCGGAGAACAGCAGCGGCAGGGCGACGTTCTCCTCGGCGGTCAACTCGGGGACGAGCTGACCGAACTGGAAGACGAACCCGAAGACGTCGCGGCGCAGCGCGCTGCGATCCGCCTCGTTCATGGTGTCGATGCGGCGTCCGTCGAAGTGCACCTCGCCGGAGTCCGGGGTGAGGATGCCTGCCAGACAGTGCAGCAGGGTGGACTTCCCCGAGCCGCTCGGGCCCATCACGGCGAACACCTCGCCGGCCTCCACGGCCAGGTCGGCACCGCGCAGCGCGGGGGTCTCACCGAAGGACAGGGTGAGATCGCGGGCCTCTATGAGGGCGGTCATGGACGCACCTCCTCCGCGAGCGCGTCCATCCGGGCCGCGGTCACCTCGATCCAGTGCAGGTCGGCCTCCAGGTGGAACAGGCCGTGGTCGGCGAGCAGGACGTCCACGAGCGTGCCGGTGCGGCGCAGCTGGGTCAGTTCGTGCATCCGCTGCAGGTGGGCGGCCCGCTGGGTGTCGAGGTACTGCTGGGCGTCCCGGCCGAGCATCAGGGCCAGCACCACCTTGGTGAACAGCACGGTCTGCAGATTGGGCTCGGGGGCCACCGGCTCGGTGAGCCAGGTCTCGAACTCCGTCGCCCCGGCCTCGGTGATCACGTAACGCTTGCGCTCGGGGCCGACCCCGGGCTCCGCCTCGCCGGCCATGACCTTCCCGTCCCGCGCCAACCGGCCGAGCGTTGTGTAGACCTGCCCGTACGGCAGCGGCTTGCCGCGGTTGAAGAAGGTGTCGTAGTCGCGCTTGAGGTCGTAGCCGTGGCTCGGCTCTCGCTCCAGCAGCCCCAACAGGGTGAGAGGAACACTCATGCGAGGACCATACACCGGGGATATACTCTGAGTGTATATCTGCTGAGAGTTCTTTCTGGTCCTCCGTGCGCCTCGGCGTCACCGCGCCACTGAGGTGACGCACTCCCGCTCGGTGTCCCCCGCGGGGCGGAAACAGGTGCGGATCGTGGTTCCCGGGGCGGTCGCCGTCATCGGGGTGTACACGAACGCGTCCACGTCGGCGGCCGTCCTGATCTCGGCGCCGTGTACGCGGCCGTCCGCCGTCACCTCCAGCCGGTCACCGACCCGCGTCCCCCACATCCGCGCCCAACTCGCCCCGCACTCCTTGCTGTAGCGCACCTCCAGCCAGGCGCCGCCGGCCGTGTGACGGGTGGCCAGTGTGACGGGGGAGGCGGCGCACCGCATGCCCATCGGGTTCCGGCCCTCACAGGCCGCGCCACGGCAGCGCGGGGCGGACGAGGCGGGATCCTGGGACCGGGGCGCCTCCGCGGACGCCCGCGCATCGCCCTCGGCGCCCGGTCGCAGCAGTGCGACCGCCACCGCCACCGCGCCCACTGTCACGGCACACACCGCCGCCAGCACCGCCACGGCGACGACGCTCCGGTGCCCGGCGAGACGGGAGGCGGGGGCAGGAGCCGCGGTGGGCGACGCACCCGTGGCCGCAGGCGCAGGCTTCTCCTTGCCCCGGCCGCTCCACTCCGACTCCGCGATCTCCCACAGCGCCAGGCAGCGCCCGTCCGGTTCGCCGGCCAGTCGGCACAGTTCCTGGACCGCCTGGCGCGGGGGCAGGGACTTGCCGTTGAGATAGCGCTCCCAGGACGACTTGCTGAACGCCGTCTTCGTCGCCAGGGCCGCCAGGCTCAGGCCGGTGCGGGCCCTCAGCTCCCTCAGCGAGGCGGCCAGCCGGGTCCGCTCCGGGGTCATCCCCGCAGCGCCTTCCAGGTGCGCGGGCCCACGATGCCGTCGCCGATCAGCCCCGCCCGCTTCTGGAACCGCACCACCGCGCCCCGCGTCAGCGGGCCGAACATGCCGTCGATGCCGCCTGGCGAGACACCCGCCCGACGCAGCAGACACTGCACCTCCACGACGTCCGGCCCCGACTGGCCGTACCCCACGGTGGCGTCCAGGGTCCGGCTGTTGCCCGCGTACCAGGCGCCGTCGACCTGCCGCAGACGGCAGCTGTACGAGGGGGTCGAGGCCGGTGCCGACGCGGCCAGCGGAGCCGTCCGCGCCGTCCGGTCGTCGGCGCCGGAGCGCCCGGTGAGCCACGAGGTCACCAGGACGGCCGTCGACACCGCGAGCACCAGGGCCACCGCCCCGGCCGCGAGCGCGATCCGCAACGTCCGCACGGAGAGCCGTATCTCACCGGCGGGATGCCGCTCGGGCTCGGGCTCGGGCTCGGGTGCCGGTGGTCCGGCGGCCGGTACGGCGGTTCTCCCGCGGCCCTTCCCGTGCTCCCACGCCTCCGCCGCCACCTCGTGCAGGGTCAGCAAGCGGGTCGGGTCGTCCCCGCCGATCCGGGCCAGTGCCTCCACGGCCTCCGCGGGCGGCAGCGACCGGCCGCCCAGATACCGTTCCCACGACCTGGCGCTGTACCCCGTCCGCGCGGCGAGCTGCCGTACGCTCAGCCCGCTGTGGTCCTTCAGCCGGCGCAGACGCACCAGCAACTGCCGCACGCGCGGATCCAGTTCAGCGGGCAGTTCTTTCCAGCGCGACATGTACCCCCCGGATGCGGTCCGGAACCGTGGTCAGCGGCCCTCGCTCCGACGCATTCTGCATGAGCATGGCCACCCCTGTACGGCCGTCCCGTCACTCCGTCCCATGGGAGGGCGTCGGCGCAGGTCAGAGAGGGTGACGTCCCAGCGGGCCGCCACTTCGCCAACAGCCGTGGCGGGGCCGGCCGGGCGGGCCGCACCGTGGTGGCGGCACCGGCTCGCCGAACGGGTCGGATGCCGACCACGACCTGAAAGAGGAACGCATGCGACCGAACGTTCTGACCCGGACCCTCGTCGGAGTCACCGCCGTCGCCGGCCTCGCCGCCGGTTCCCTGGCGACCGCCGGCACCAGCTTCGCCGCGCCGGTCTCGCAGCCCGCGGTGAGCGCGCGGGCCGCCACCCTGGCCTCCTACGAGAACTTCGGGCTGACCACCGCCGAGGCCAAGAACGTGCAGAACTTCCTGGCGGACTACTGGGGCTACACCGACGGCATCGACGGTCAGCTCGGCCCCAACAGCTGGAAGGCGTTCCAGCGCTGCCTCGCCACGTACTGGGGCTACACGGGTGCCATCGACGGCGACCCCGGCACCAACACGATCAAGGCGCTCCAGCGCCTGCTGAAGGCCGACTACGGGTACACCGGTGCCATCGACGGCATCGCCGGCTCGGGCACCCGCGCGGCCTTCAAGCGCTTCGCCGCCTGACAGGCGTCACACGCGCACCATCATCCGGACGCTCAGAGGCGCTCGGGCGTCCGGATGCCCAGCAGGGACATGCCCTGGTGCAGGGTGCGGGCCGTCATGTCGCAGAGGAACAGGCGGTTCTCCACCTGGGCCGGGGTGCCGGCCTTGAGGACCGGGCACTTGTCGTAGAACGAGGTGTACAGCGAGGCCAGCTGGTACAGGTACGCGGCCAGCTTGTGCGGGGCGTACTCCGCCGCCGCCTCGAAGACCGTGTCACCGAACGCGTCCACGTGCAGGCCGAGCGCCCGCTCCGCCGCGTGCAGTTCCAGCTCCGGGTGCGCGGCGGGCCGGACCTCCCCGGCCTTGCGGAGGATCGACTGGATCCGGGCGTACGCGTACTGGAGGTACACGGACGTGTCGCCGTTCAGCGAGACCATCTGGTCCAGGTCGAACTTGTAGTCCCGGTTGGCGGAGGTCGACAGGTCGGCGTACTTCACCGCGCCGATGCCGACCTGCTGCGCCCGCTCCTGGATCTCGTCCTCGGTGAGGTCCTGCGCCTTCTCCCGGACGACCTGGGCGGCCCGCTGCACCGCCTCGTCCAGCAGGTCCTCCAGCCGTACGGTCTCACCCGCACGCGTCTTGAAGGGCTTGCCGTCCGCGCCCAGCACCGTGCCGTAGCCCATGTTGTGCGCGGTGACGTCGTCGGTGAGCCAGCCCGCCCGCCGCGCCGTCTCGAAGACCATCTTGAAGTGCAGGGACTGCCGCACGTCCACGACGTAGATGAGGGACGTGGCGTGCAGGTCCCGGACCCGGTTGCGGATCGCCGTCAGGTCGGAGGCCGCGTAGCCGAAGCCGCCGTCGGCCTTCTGCACGATCAGCGGGACCGGCTGGTCGTCCTTGCCCCGGATGTCGTCGAAGAAGACGACCAGCGCGCCCTCGGAGCGGACCGCGACACCCGTCTCCTCCAGGATCCGGGCGGTCTCCGGCATGCCGTCGTTGTACGCCGACTCGCCGACGATCTCGTCGTCCCGGACCTCCATGTCCAGCTTCTCGAAGACCGAGTAGAAGTAGACCTTCGACTCGTCCACGAACCGCTGCCACAGGTCGAGGGTCTCCTTGTCGCCGGACTGCAGGGCGACCACCCGCTTGCGGGCCCGCTCCTTGAACTCCTCGTCCGTGTCGAAGACCGCCCGGGACGCCTTGTAGACCCGGTTCAGGTTCGACATGGCCTGCTCGCCGTCCGTGTCGGTCTCCGCGGACAGCTGGTCCGGGTTCTCGATCAGGTACTGGATGAGCATGCCGAACTGGGTGCCCCAGTCGCCGATGTGGTGCCGGCCGATCGTCCGCTCGCCGGTGAAGTCGAGCATGCCGCGCAGGGCGTCGCCGATCACCGCGGAGCGCAGGTGGCCGACGTGCATCTCCTTGGCGACGTTCGGCTGGGCGTAGTCGATGACCGTGACGCCGGGGGTCGCCTTCGGCGGGACGCCGAGCCGGTCGCCGTCCGCGTACCGGGCGGCGAGGTTCTCGGTGATCGCCTGGTCGGAGAGGGTGATGTTCAGGAAGCCGGGGCCGGAGACCTCGACGTCCTGGATCAGGGCCGCGCCGGTGACGATGTGCGAGACGACCTGCGTGGCCAGCTCCCGGGGGTTGGCCTTGGCCTTCTTGGCGAGGGCGAGGATGCCGTTCGCCTGGTAGTCGGCCCGGTCGCTGCGTCGCAGCAGCGGATCGACGGCGTCGGCTTCCGGCAGGGCGGAGGCGAGGGCGTCGGTGAGCTGCTGGTTGACGGAGTCGCTGAGGGACGTGACCGGGGCCATGGGGTGGGAGCCGTTCTCCTCGGGGGGCTTGGTAGACGAGACCAGTATTTCACGGGGGGTAAAGGGGTTTTTGCGGCTACGGGGCGGGGGCTCGGTGCCGCGGCCGGGTGCGAGTGCGTCGTGGCTCGTCGCGCAGTTCCCCGCGCCCCCCAGCGGCGGCTGCGCCGCCGGCCGGTCGCGCCCGCGCGGCGGAGCCGCATGTCGGTACGGCCCCGCGCGCAGACAGGGTCGCGGTTGGTGCAACCTCGCGGTCCTTACGGGGCTCTTGGGTTATGGCGTTTTCATGGAAGGGGCGGTCCCTGGGACAATGGAACCGCCAGCCGTGCGACCGTACCGGCTGCCCCGTGTCTGAAAGAAGGACGTGCCGACGTGGCTCAGAGCACCGAGACCACCGACTGGGTCTCCCGTTTCGCGGATGAGGTCATCGAGGAGTCGGAGCGTCGGGCCCCGGGCAAACCGGTCGTCGTCGCCTCCGGGCTGTCCCCGTCGGGGCCGATCCACCTCGGGAACCTCCGCGAGGTCATGACCCCGCACCTCGTCGCCGACGAGGTCCGGCGGCGCGGGCACCAGGTCCGGCACCTGATCTCCTGGGACGACTTCGACCGGTACCGCAAGGTGCCCGCCGGCATCGCCGGGGTCGACGAGAGCTGGGCCGAGCACATCGGCAAGCCGCTCACCTCCGTGCCCGCCCCGCAGGGGTCCGCGTACCCGAACTGGGCCGAGCACTTCAAGGCCGCGATGACCGAGTCGCTGGCCGAGCTGGGCGTGGAGTTCGACGGGATCAGCCAGACGGCGCAGTACACCTCGGGCGTCTACCGCGAGCAGATCCTGCACGCCATGAAGCACCGCGGTGACATCGACGCGATCCTCGCGCAGTACCGGACCAAGCCGAAGACCGGCAAGAAGCCCCAGCAGAAGGCCGTCGACGAGGCCGAGCTGGAGGCCGAGGAGGGCTCGGGCGCGGCCGCCGAGGACGACGGCTCCTCCGGGTCCGCCGGGTACTTCCCGTACAAGCCGTACTGCGGCGGCTGCGGCAAGGACCTGACCACCGTCACCGCCTACGACGACGACACCACCGAGCTGACCTACACCTGCACCGAGTGCGGTTTCTCGGAGACCGTCCGGCTCAGCGAGTTCAACCGCGGCAAGCTGGTCTGGAAGGTCGACTGGCCGATGCGCTGGGCCTACGAGGGCGTGATCTTCGAGCCGAGCGGCGTCGACCACTCCTCGCCCGGGTCCAGCTTCCAGGTGGGCGGCCAGATCGTCGGGATCTTCGGCGGGCAGCAGCCCATCGGGCCCATGTACGCGTTCGTCGGCATCAGCGGCATGGCCAAGATGTCCTCGTCCCGGGGCGGGGTGCCCACCCCGGCCGACGCGCTGAAGATCATGGAGCCGCAGATCCTGCGCTGGCTCTACGCCCGCCGCCGGCCCAACCAGTCCTTCAAGATCGCCTTCGACCAGGAGATCCAGCGGCTCTACGACGAGTGGGACAAGCTGGACGCGAAGGTCGCCGAGGGGACCGCGCTGCCCGGTGACATCGCCGCGCACTCGCGCGCCGTGCGGACCGCCGGGGGCGAGCTGCCGCGGACGCCCAGGCCGCTGCCGTACCGGACGCTCGCCTCCGTCGCCGACATCACCGCCGGGCACGAGGACCAGGCGCTGCGCATCCTCGGCGAGCTGGACCCGGAGCAGCCGCTGGACTCGCTGGCGGAGGTGCGGCCCCGGCTCGACAAGGCCGAGGCCTGGATCAACACCCAGGTGCCGGCCGACCAGCGGACCATCGTCCGCGAGGAGCCCGACGCCGAACTCCTGAAGTCCCTCGACGAGGCCTCCCAGCAGTCCGTACGACTGCTGCTCGACGGACTCGCCGAGCACTGGTCGCTCGACGGACTCACCCACCTCGTGTACGGCGTGCCCAAGGTCCAGGCCGGGTTCTCCGCGGACGCGACGCCGAAGGAACTGCCGCCGGAGATCAAGACCGCCCAGCGTTCGTTCTTCGCGCTGCTGTACCACCTGCTGGTGGGGCGTGACACCGGGCCGCGGCTGCCCACGCTGCTGCTCGCGGTCGGGCAGGAGCGGGTCCGGCACCTGCTCGGAGCGTAGGCCGGCATGAATCCGGCATGAAAAAGGGGCTCTCCTGGACGGGAGGGCCCCTTCTTCATGCCGTGGTGCGGCCTACGCGATGTGGTCGTCCTGCAGTTCCGCCGTGTGGCGGTTGGTGAAGCGGTTGACCATACGGTCGGCCTCGCGCTGCGGGAGCGAGATGCCGTAGGTCGCCTCCACGTCGCCCCTGAACTGGCCGGAGCTGGGGTAACCGCCGTCGATCGACTTCTTGAAGACCAGGTAGAAGTCTTCCTCGGTCGGCTCGGTGCCGCCGCCCTCGCCCAGCTCACGGGTGCGGCCCGGACCGGAGGGGATGGGGAAGCTGCCGGTCGTCTCCGAGGGCGACTCCTCGGGGAGGGGCTGCTGCTCCTGGGCGAGCTGCTCCTGCTGGTACTGCTGCTGCTGGTACTGCTGCTGCTCGTACTGCCAGGCGGCGTACTCCTCCTCGGTGTACTGCGGCTCGTAGGGCGGCTCATAGGTCGGGTCGTAGCCGCCGTGGTACTCGATCTGCTGGGGGTTCCTGGCGTGCAGCCAGGGGTTCACCTCGGGGTCCGGTTCCGGGTCCGGCACCGGGCCGCTGTACGCGGGCTGCTGCTCCACGCGGGGTGCGGGCGCGGGGGCCAGCTGGGGACGCTGTTCACCCTGCGGCGCCGCAGGGGCGGCAGCGGGGGCCGGTGCCGCCGCCGGGGCCGGGAGGAGTACCGGGATCTCTATGCCTGCCGCCGCCAGGCCCTCCGGGGCGGTGTCCGCCAGGGGGACGCCGTAGCGGGCCAGGCGCAGGGGCATCAGGGACTCCACCGGGGCCTTGCGGCGCCAGGCGCGGCCGAAGCGGGAACGGAGCCTCGCCTGGTAGACGAGACGTTCCTGCTCCAGCTTGATGACCTGGTCGTAGGAGCGCAGCTCCCACAGCTTCATGCGGCGCCACAGCAGGAACGTGGGGACCGGCGAGAGCAGCCAGCGGGTGAGGCGGACCCCCTCCATGTGCTTGTCCGCCGTGATGTCGGCGATCCGGCCGATCGCGTGCCGGGCCGCCTCGACGGCCACCACGAACAGGATCGGGATGACCGCGTGCATGCCCACGCCCAGCGGGTCCGGCCAGGCCGCCGCGCCGTTGAAGGCGATCGTCGCGATGGTCAGCAGCCAGGCCGTCTGCCGCAGCAGCGGGAAGGGGATGCGGATCCAGGTCAGCAACAGGTCCAGGGCGAGCAGGACGCAGATACCCGCGTCGATGCCGATCGGGAAGACATACGCGAAGTTCCCGAAGCCCTTCTTGATGGCCAGCTCACGGACGGCCGCGTACGAACCGGCGAAGCCGATGCCGGCGATGATCATCGCGCCGGTCACGACCACACCGATGAGAACGCGGTGCATCCGAGTCAGCTGCATTGGCGCGGCCACCCGTACTCCCCTCCCCTTGCGTGTTGTTGCGCGCAACAGGGTGGCACATGTGTACGGCGCACGTGTTGCCGGTCAGCTCTTCTTGGCTGACGACTTGGAGGGCGAAGCGGAAGCGGAGGGTGACGCGGATGCACCCTTCGAGGGGGTCGCGGACGGCGAACTCGCGGGCGCAGAAGCTCCGTTGGCGTTCGAAACCGACGCCACCGCATCCTTCGCGGCCTGCACCGCCGCCTTCGTGAGCGTGTCGGCGTCCGGTGTCTTCTCGCCGGCCAGACCCGCGCCGTTGTAGTCGACGGTGACGACCACGTTCGCGACGCGTGCCACGACCGTCTGCTGCTTGAACGCGCCTTCCTTCTTCTTCAGGTCGTAGCGCACGGCGGTGGCCTGGTCACCGGCCCCGCTCACCGGCTCCGACTTGGTGTTCTTGGCGCCCGCCACGGACTGGGCCTCCCGCACCTGGCTGGTGTAGTACGCCTCGGCCTGCTGGTCGCCGCTGCCACGGCCGGCGTCCGAGTCGAAGCGCAGGAAGGAGACGTTCAGCCAGCGGAACTGGGAGCCCTTCACGCCGTTGTTGTCCAGGCTGCTCCAGGAGCAACTGCCGCGCGTGGCCACATCGTCCGATGTGCCCTCCTTGCCCGACTTTACGCCCTGCGGCACGAGCGAGGTGAGCGTCTGCTTCGACAGCACCGCGCACGGCTCGGGCAGCTTCTGGTACTTGGCGGCCTGGACGGTCGGGGAGGCGGCCGTGGCACCGGCGGGCGCGGTGGCGGTGTTCGTCGAGCCGCCGCCGGTGCCCTGCGCCGCGTCGTCCGAGCCGGAGGAGGAGCAGGCCGACGCGAACAGCGCCACGGCGGGGACGGCGGCCGCGCAGACGAGGGAGCGGCGGAGGCGCCCGGCCCGTCGCTCTGCGTTCCGTTCGTTCCGGGCGCGCTGGTCGTCTCGCTGGACTGCTACTCGCTGCATGGTTCCTTCACTCATACGTTCGGGGTTCCTGCGGTCGGATCGGGTCCGAGGGGCCACGGTACGCGGTGAGGAAGCTGTGCGGTTTTGGTTCGCGCGCTTTGCGGGCGCGGTGCGCGGGGCGTGTCCGGGGCGTCAGCTGTTGAGGGCCTCGGCCAGTCGCGCGGCCAGTTTCTGCGCCCTGTCCTGCATTTCCTTGCTGTCCGGGACCGTTCCGGTGGCCATCGGCTGCTCCTCGTACTCGATGGTCACCACGACGTTGGACGTGCGGAACACCACAGTCACCGTCCGCTGTTCGGCCGTCGAACCGGAGCCGCTGAGCTGGTCGTCGAGGTAGGCCTGGTCGCCGAGGTCGGTGAGGACGCGGGGCTGGATATCGGCGGAGGCGACGGACGCGGAGGCTGATCCGGTCGATCCGGCCGTTCCGGTCGAGTCTGCGGAGGACGACGAGGGCGAGGCGGACGAAGAGGAGGAGGGGGAGGGCGACGGGGACGCGGACGTCGAGTCCGACGGGGACTCCGACTCCGTCGCGGTCGGGGGCGTCGACTCGGGGATGTCCGCCGCCGTCTCCAGCTGCGTGTAGATGGTCTGCGCCTCGTTGTCGTCGCTGACCGCGTTGTCGTACGACACCACGCGCTCGAAGTCGACGGACAGCCGGTCCGTGGCGTCGGTGGACTCGACCTTCCAACGGCAGCCGACCTTGCGGTCCGTGTCGTAGGTGAGGGAGGCGTCGCCCTGGTACGCCTTGTCGCGCTGGTCCGGGTCGGCGATCTGCGCGATGCCGGGGAGCAGCGAGTCCAGGGTGTCGTGGCTGACCGCGCCGCAGGGCTCGGGCAGGGTGCGGTACTTGCCCGGCTGGGCGGCGACGGTGGCGGTGCCCGTGTCCGCGTTCTTGTCGGTGGTGTCGGCCCCGCCGCTGGAACCGCTCGTGCAGCCGGCCAGCAGAGCCGCGAGAAGGGCGGCGGTGCCGGTTACGTACGCCTTCCGCTGCACGGTCAGGCTCCTTTCCGTTCACTGGGTCGCTCGGTCCTGCACCAGTGCCCCCACCTGTTAATCGCTTGCCGCAGTGGGGCGCCCCCTGGAGACAATGTGTATCGCACGCACTGCTGTGAACGCCGGTCCCTTGTCCGATTTCGGTGACCTGAGCGACGCATTTGCGTTCTGATCCATTTATTCGTTTCGTCCTTTTTGTTGTGTTGTTCGCGGGGGAATGAGGAAGTCATGTCATACGTGGAGATGCCGGGCGCGAAGGTGCCGATCCGGATGTGGGCCGACCCGGCGACCGTCGAGGAGGGTGCGCTCCAGCAGCTGCGCAACGTCGCGACCCTGCCGTGGATCAAGGGCCTCGCGGTGATGCCGGACGTCCACTACGGAAAGGGCGCGACGGTCGGGTCGGTCATCGCGATGCGCGGGGCGGTGTGCCCGGCGGCGGTCGGCGTCGACATCGGCTGCGGCATGTCGGCCGTGAAGACGTCCCTCACGGCGAACGACCTGCCGGGCGACCTGTCCCGGCTGCGCTCGAAGATCGAGCAGGCGATTCCGGTGGGCCGGGGGATGCATGCGGATCCGGTGGAACCGGGGGACTTCCACGCGCTGGCCATGGCCGGGTGGGGGGAGTTCTGGGGGCGGTTCGACGGGGTGGCGGACGCGGTCAAGTTCCGTGAGGGGCGGGCGCATCAGCAGATGGGAACGCTCGGATCGGGCAACCACTTTGTTGAAGTTTGCACAGATGTGACCGGTTCTGTGTGGCTGATGCTGCACTCCGGTTCCCGCAACATCGGCAAGGAACTAGCCGAGCACCACATCGGCGTGGCGCAGAAACTTCCGCACAACCAGGGCCTTGTCGACCGCGACCTCGCCGTCTTCGTCGCGGACACACCGCAGATGGGGGCCTACGAGCACGATCTCTACTGGGCTCAGGAATATGCGAAGTACAACCGGTCGATCATGATGGCCCTCCTCAAGGACGTGATCCGCAAGGAGTTCAAGAAGGCCAGGGTCACCTTCGAACCCGAAGTGAGCTGCCACCACAACTACGTGAGCCGCGAGCGGTATGAAGGCATGGACCTGCTCGTGACCCGTAAGGGAGCGATCCGCGCCGGATCCGGCGAGTACGGGATCATCCCCGGGTCCATGGGTACGGGCTCGTACATCGTGAAGGGCCTCGGTAACGAGCTGTCCTTCAACTCCGCCTCGCACGGAGCCGGCCGGCGCATGAGCCGCAACGCGGCCAAGCGGCGCTTCTCGACGAGGGACCTGGAGGAGCAGACCCGGGGTGTGGAGTGCCGTAAGGACTCCGGCGTCGTGGACGAGATTCCGGGCGCCTACAAGTCGATCGACCAGGTCATCGACCAGCAGCGGGACCTGGTGGAGGTCGTGGCCAAGCTCAAGCAGGTGGTCTGCGTGAAGGGTTGACCGCGTGGTCCGTCACTTCGCGTGGCGGACCGCGTAGATCATGATGAAGGCTATGAAGTGGATGCCGAAGAGGAAGTAGGCCAGGAAGTACCAGACCTGGCGTTCGTCCTTGGTCTCCTGGGCCAGGCGGGCCTGTTCCAGGTTCTCCAGGGCCTTCGCGGGGGCGTCCTCCGGGGGCGCGGGTTCCGGAGTCACAGCTCTCGGTGGACCTTGGTGTTCGAGGCCTGGGCGCGGGGGCGCAGGACCAGGAGGTCCACGTTGACGTGGCTCGGGCGGCTCACCGTCCAGGCGATGGTCTCGGCGACGTCGTCCGCGGTCAGGGGTTCGGCGACGCCTTCGTAGACCTTCGCCGCCTTCTCCTCGTCGCCGCCGAAGCGGGTCAGTGCGAACTCGTCCGTCCTGACCATGCCCGGTGCGATCTCGATGACCCGGACCGGCTTGCCGACGATCTCCAGGCGCAGCGTCTCGGCGAGGACGTGGGCGCCGTGCTTGGCGGCGACGTAGCCACCGCCGCCCTCGTAGGTGCCGTGGCCCGCGGTGGAGGAGACCACGACCACCGTGCCGTCGCCGCTGGCCTCCAGCTTGGGCAGCAGGGCCTGGGTGACGTTCAGGGTGCCGATGACGTTCGTCTCGTACATCGTGCGCCAGTCGGCCGGGTCGCCGGTGGCCACCGGGTCGGCGCCGAGGGCGCCGCCGGCGTTGTTCACGAGGACGGCGATCGTCCTGAACGCCGTGGCGAACTCGTCCACGGCCGCGCGGTCCGTCACGTCCAGGGGGTAGGCCGTGGCCTCGTGCCCCGCCTCCGTGAGCTCCTTGGCCAGGGCCTCGATGCGGTCCTCGCGGCGGGCGGTGAGGACGACGCGGTAGCCGGCGGCGGCGAGGCTGCGGGCGGTCGCGGCACCGATTCCGCTGCTCGCGCCGGTGACTACCGC